>JAESPT010000329.1 GCA_016765515.1 Sneathiella sp.
AACCTCATCACAGCCATCGGCAACCCGGCCGCCGGAATTACCGTGGCCGCCTGTCATACAGATCATCTTCCCCGACGCCATGATATTGGGCCCTAAAAATCGGCCACTGTTACAGGCATCGCGCACTGGAAATTCCAGATAGTCACGGCCGCCACAATCGCGCAGCGAGGTAATCCCGTTTTTCAAGGATATTTGCGCATTTTCAAGGGCGCGCAGAGTAATTTCCGCAGGGCCGGCCTTTTCAACACTTGTCTTCGGATCTGCTTCCCCCCGAAAGACAAGATGAACATGACAATCAGCCATACCGGGCATCAATGTGCCGCCCGTTGTGTCGACTTTGTCTCCCTGGTAATCAGAGTATTTTTCTGCGGGCGCAATATCCTTGACGCTGTCGCCGTCGATCAGGACCGCATAATCCCGCAAGAGGGGGCCTGTCCCATCAAAAACCAAACCACCGGAATATAATGTTGTTGTCATCGAGCCTCTACCTTTACCAATTATTCGTTATCATGCGCCTTTGTTTGCAGGCCAACAATATGCCACGACTGTCAGGGTATAAGCAAAATAAATCAAAGGTTGTATGAATTGCAGAAAATTCAGTCTTGATATTTGGAGGATGTCATCTGCAAAAAGGCATCTTCCAGATCCGGCTCTTCCGTTGATAAATCAACAATAGACAAACCACTTGCCGCAACATCCGTCAGAATTTTGTTAATCGCCACTTCGCTGGGTTTGTAATGGATCGCCAGCCGGCGTCCACCGGTCAGGGAGGCGTCATAGCGGCTAAGGAAGGGTGGAATTTCCGCTATATCCCGATCCAGAATAAGCGTGACGGTTTTTGCATCCAGTTTTGACAGCAATTTGGAGGTGGGTTCGCAAGCAACCACTTCCCCGTGGTTGATGATGGCGATTTGATCGCACAGCTCTTCTGCTTCTTCCAGATAATGGGTGGTCAGAATAATCGTCGTACCCCGCTTGTTCAGCGCTCGAATATGTTCCCAAAGCTGTTGGCGAAGTTCAATATCGACCCCGGCTGTTGGCTCATCAAGAATAAGAACCTCTGGTTGGTGAACCATGGCTTTTGCCACAAGCAACCGCCGTCGCATGCCCCCCGATAACGTGCGGGCATAGGAATCGGCCTTGTCCGTCAACCCCATGGCTGCCAGAATTTCATCGGTTCGGCGCTGGGATTTTGGAACCCCATACAGGCCTGCCTGAAATTCCATAACTTCGCGGGCAGAAAAGAAGGCGTCCAGGTTTAACTCCTGCGGGACAACCCCCAGAGCCCGGCGGGCTGATCGCATATCCTTTTCAATGTCATATCCGCAAACACGGGCATGACCGGAGGTTTTATTGACTAAACCTGCGAGAATATTAATCAGCGTGGACTTTCCGGCACCGTTTGGTCCGAGCAAACCGAAGAAAGACCCCCGCGGGACATCAAGATTGATCCCTTTCAACGCAAGTTTGTCAGGAACACGCCCTTTTCCTTTGTAAACTTTGCGGAGATCCCGAACTTCAAGGGCATTAGCCGTGGTATGATCAATGGCGGCGGCGGCGGTCATAGAGCGATTTCTCTTCTTTAGTGATCTGGGTGTGCATTTCGGGTTGCGAAAGCACTGGCATTCGATATCATCCGACCCTTAAAACCAGGTCTAATTCAGGAGACTCAGGGTCGAGACCCTAGTCATAATGAGAACTGGATGCAAGTATCACTATGGAACAATCGAATTGGAACGGGTTATGGAAGCACCTGAAAAAAGCGAAGTTGAAACCCTGAAAGTCCAATGTGACGGGGGAAAAGGCGCGCTCGGTCACCCTAGGGTTTATCTCAATCTTGGCGACGAACACAAAGTTGAATGTCCCTATTGCGGACATCTGTATGTCCTTAAAGAAGGCGCGCGCGTCTCTGACGCTCACTAAACACAAGACAATAACAGGCCAACAGGGTGGGCAGTATGCAGGACGCGAACGCAACAGAAGATCCGAAGCAGAAACATCGCATTTATCTGGTGGATGGATCGGGATATATCTTTCGCGCCTATTTCGCGATGATCCGGGGGCGCGGTCCCATAACCCGCTCGGACGGCACCCCGACAGGCGCGGTCATGGGCTTTTCCAACATGCTGTTCAAACTGATCCAGGATACCCACCGGGAGGGACAGATCAGTCATTTGGCGGTTATTTTTGATACCAGCCGCAAGACTTTTCGAACCGAGATATATCCGGAATACAAGGCCAACCGGGACGCGCCGCCAGATGACCTGATCCCGCAATTTCCGCTGGTTCGCGAAGCCACCCGTGCTTTTAACGTTCCCGCCATTGAAAAAGCCGGTTTTGAAGCCGACGACATCATTGCTACCTACGCCCGGCAAGCGCGGGAGAGGGATATGGAATGTGTCATTGTCTCGTCTGACAAAGATCTGATGCAGCTGGTTGGCGGGCCCGTCACCATGTTTGATCCCATGAAGAATAAACTCATCGGTGTTGACGAAGTTCACGAGAAATTTGGCGTCGCGCCGGATCGGGTTATCGATATTCAGGCGCTGGCCGGTGACAGCGTTGATAACGTTCCGGGGGTGCCGGGGATCGGCGTAAAAACGGCGGCTTTGCTCATTAACGAATATGGCGATCTGGATACACTTTTGGCGCGGGCCGGTGAGATCAAGCAGAAGGGACGCCGCGAAAAGTTGCTCGAATTTGCCGATTTGGCCCGTGTGAGCCGGGAGTTGGTCACCTTGAAGGATGACGTTGAGCTGGATCTGGACATCCTGGATTTAAATTTGCAGCAACCGGTCTCGGAAGATCTGACCGCTTTTTTGAAGGAAAATGAATTCCGCCAGTTAAGCAGCCGAGTTGCCGCCTTCTACGGTGCTGAATATCAAGTGGATATGCCTGACAGCTCTGCCGCGGCGGCGACCGCTGATAAAAAGGGAACGGACACCCCTGATCTGGCGGCGGTTGAGACTCATTATACCACCGTGACCACTCTGGAGGATTTGCAAGGCTGGATTTCGAAAGCCGTTGAGGTGGGCCATGTGGCAGTGGATACGGAAACGACCAGTTTAAACGCAATGATGGCAGATCTGGTCGGGATATCCCTCTGCATTGAACCGGGACAGGCCTGTTATATCCCGGTGGGCCACCGAAAACCAACGGTTCAGGGCGGGTTTGATTTTGGCGATAACGAATCCGCAGAGGGAAACGAAGACGCTCTGAATCAGCTTCCAAAAGCAAAAGTACTCGAAGCCTTGAAACCCCTTTTGGAAAATCCCAGCGTCCTCAAAATCGGTCAGAATATCAAATATGACCAGGTTATTCTGGCGCAAGTTGGGGTCCATGTTGCCCCGATAGATGACACCATGCTGCTCTCCTACTGTCAGGATGCCGGTCTGCATGGACATGGTATGGATGAGCTGTCAAAATTACATTTTGGCATCGCGCCCATTCCGTTCAAGGAAGTCGCCGGCACCGGAAAATCTCAAATTACCTTTGCTGAGGTCCCCATTGATAAAGCCACGGAATATGCGGCGGAAGATGCCGATATTACTTTGCGCCTGCATAAGGTTTTGAAACCCCAGTTGCGCCATAAAAAAGTCTCTGTCCTCTATGAGCGGATTGAACGCCCGCTGGTTCCGGTGATCGCTGACATGGAACGCCAGGGCATTAAGGTAAATGCCCCATTTCTAAAAACATTGTCGGAAGATTTCGGCGCGCGCATGACCCAGTATGTCAGTGAAATTCATGACCTGGCCGGGGAGGAATTTAATGTGGGCTCGCCGAAACAGCTGGGCGAAATTCTTTTTGATAAAATGGGGCTGAAAGGCAGCAAGAAAGGTAAAACCGGGGCTTATACAACGGATGTTACCGTTCTTGAAGGTCTCGCGGCTGATGGGGTTGAGCTTGCGGCCAAGGTTCTGGAATGGCGCCAGCTGTCAAAGTTGAAAAGCACCTATACGGACGCTTTGCAGGCACAGGTTAATCCGAATACCGGACGTATCCACACATCCTTCAGTTTAGCAGCAGCGGCAACCGGGCGGCTCGCCTCAAGTGAACCCAATTTGCAGAATATCCCCATCCGCAGCGAAGAGGGGCGCAAACTTCGCCAGGCCTTTATTGCGGAACCCGGCCATAAATTGATCAGTGCCGATTACTCACAGATTGAACTGCGGTTGCTCGCGCATATCGCTGATATTGAAAGTCTGAAGCAAGCGTTTGCCGAGGGCATTGATATTCACGCTAAAACCGCGTCGCAGGTGTTTGGAGTCCCGATTGAGGGCATGGATCCGATGATGCGCCGATCGGCCAAGGCCATCAACTTCGGTATTGTATACGGGATCAGCGCCTTTGGGCTGGCTCGCCAGCTCGATGTCTCACGCACTGTAGCGCAAGGATATATCGAGTCTTATTTCGCTCAATATCCGGGCATCCGCACTTATATGGAGGAGACGAAGAACTTCTGCCATGAAAATGAATATGTAGAGACGGTCTTTGGCCGCCGCGTACATCTGCCGGGCATCAATGACAAGAATGGCGCGCGCCGCAGCTTCTCAGAACGGGCCGCCATCAATGCGCCCATTCAGG
>JAESPT010000330.1 GCA_016765515.1 Sneathiella sp.
CCCATGAAGAGGGCGACAAAGAACAATCCGGCAAGACAGTTTGTCTCAAAAGACAACAACCACAGGATCGCACCCAGCGCCAGAACAACGGCGGGTAACAGGTAGGATCGGGAAATAGGTTTTACAGCGGTGTACGCTTTCACATTACTCATTCTTCTAACGAATTGCCTGTTCGGCGATCCGAACCAAGATATCATCCAGCTCTTTCGCCATTTCAACCAAATCGCCCGTACTGGCATAAGGCGCAAAAACGTCACTTGCTTTATAGAAAGACAATTGAGTGCCTTGAGACCGTTCAGTCACATAAAGCCGAAGAGGCGCTTCAATTCCCGCGTCCACACTGGCTTTCAGCATACGAACAGCAAATCTTGGATGAAAGATCATCACAACCCGATTGCCTGGAATAGTAACCCCGATTGCGCGGGCCCCACAATCGGCGCAGGCCTCCGCAACAATACCCATTTTTTCCGACGCAATAGCTTGTTTCAGGCGCTCGAGAAATTCCTCAAACTTCTGATCGCTTTGATAGGTTTGCAACGCGCCGCGTGCTTGCGCTGATAGTGAAAAAACGCTCATCATCACGGCAATCCCAAGTGCAATAACCGGGATCCAATTTCTGTTAATTCTTCTACCTGACTTCAGTGTTTGCATTTCCCAGGGCTCCTGTTTTCATTGGGGTTGTTGAGCACGCCAGATCCAGGGCGGATCGAATTCACCGGCCCACAAGCCGTGTTTTTTGCTCTTTGCCTGCATTTGAAACCGTTCCAACAATGCTCCGGTTTGCGGATCAGGAAGGGCCCAACCCGTATAAACCATGCCTTCCGACAGGTCATAACCACCCGCGGAACAGGTCGCAATAATAGGAACGGTCTGACTGTCACTCGCCGCCTCACAGTGCACTTCTGCACCGACCGTCAGATCCATCAGGCCCGTGGCTGCGATCCGGCCACAGTCAAAGGATTTTCCAACTTTGTTTTTGCAAAGCTGGCCTTTTTCCGGGGCATCTATTCCATATAATCGGAAGGATTTTCCGTTCACGACCAATACCTCGCCACTTAAAATATCTGCAGTCCCTATGACAGGTTCTGCAATCAATTCCAGTGGACTGACCAGTCCTAAAAAGGCACCAATAATAGTGCTCGCATATATTCTCATGGTTAAGTCTCCCGATACGGAAACCCTATCATGGAACACATCTCTGCCAAGTTCACAATGAAATGAGCTGCATGTTATCAAGCATCGCCAATAGCTAGAAAAACAATATTTATTGGTAGGTATTTCGACATCGCGGTGCAGATAGACACTCATTATCAGACCAAAGCCGACCAGCAGCGTCAACATGGACGTCCCGCCATAGGATATAAGGGGTAACGGAACACCAACCACCGGGACCAATCCCATCACCATTGCAATATTAATAAAGACATAGAGGAAGAAAACGCCTGTCATGCCAACGGCCAATAACCTGCCAAACTGATTGCGGGACCGCAGTGCAATGGCATATCCGTAAGCCATCAGCAAGATGTATAACGCGAACAGGATCAAACCGCCAACCATGCCAAACTCCTCGGCCAGCATACTGAAGATGAAATCTGTGCGCATTTCGGGCAAGTAATTCAAGTGACTCTGTGTTCCCTGAACCAGCCCCTTGCCAAAGATCCCTCCTGATCCCAATGCAATTTTGGACTGCATAATATGATAGCCCGCCCCTAAGGGGTCCGACTCCGGGTTCAGAAAAATAAAGATCCGTTTTTGCTGATATTCATGCAGATATTGATAGGCAACAAAGGCAGAAGGAACGGCGCTGCCAAACAATAGGGCAAATTTCCAAAGCCGGACACCGGCCACAAAAAAGACAATTCCTGTGCCAGCGACCAGAAGAAGAGTTGTTCCAAGGTCCGGTTGCCGCAAAACAAGAGCAGCGGGCATGGCCACCAGGATAAGCGGCGGTATCAGATACCGGATGCGTCCAATATCTTCGAGAGCAAGCCCATGAAAATAGCGGGCAACAGCCATCACCAATGTGATTTTCATAATCTCTGACGGTTGTAGCTGGATAGGCCCAATATCGACCCACCGCTTTGCCCCCATGCCAACAACCCCCATCACTTCAACAGAAACCAGCATAAGAAGAGCGATGGCATACAGCGGATAGGCCAGACGTATCCAAATCCTGATATCAATCAGGGCGACCACAAACATGACAACCAGACCGGCGGCAAAGCGGATCATCTGACGAGAGGCCCAGGGATCAAGATTTCCATCCGCCGCCGAATACAGCATGACAAATCCCACGGATGCCGTGGCGCAGATCAGAAGAACATAACCCCAATTGATATCCCAAATCTTTTTTGAAAGCGGAAGATTTCTTTCCGGCGCCCCCAGTTCTCTAAGCATTCCGACCTCTCTTCCGAGCAGGCTTTGTTGTGAAGTTGGCGCGGGTCTTATTGCGCACAGGATCAAGCCGCAAAGCTTCCTGCAATAAATCTCGGGCAATAGGAGCTGCAGCCCGGGATCCACTGCCACCATGTTCAATGATGACGGAGACCGCATACCGGGGCTCATCGAAAGGGGCGTAAGCGACAAACAACGCGTGATCTCGTTCCTTCCAGGGTCTTTCATTGGATTTCAAGACACCGGTCAGACGTTCTTTCTTGGAAATCCGGCGCACTTGGGCAGTGCCTGATTTTCCGGCCATTTCCCAGCCTTTAATCTTGATTTTTGAGCCGCGGCCGGTTCCCCGTTTACTGTTCACAACATCAAACATTCCCGCCAAAACAATTCGAAGGGACGCCTTTCCAATTCCCATATCCAGATCTATTGGATCAGGTGCCTCACCCTCCACGGGTTCAGGATCGATTTGACGGACCAGACGCGGCGTAACTGCTTTCCCACCATTGGCGAGACGCGCTGTCATAACCGCCAACTGAAGGGGCGTACTCAGCACAAAACCTTGCCCGATACCGGCATTAAAGGTATCGCCCACCTGCCAGCGTTGGCCCCGCACGGCCCGCTTCCAATCTGTCGTTGGAATCAAACCTGCTCGTTCACCCCGTAGATCCAGACCCAAGGTGTGTCCAAGCCCAAATCTGTTAGCCATTTCTGCAATTTTATCAATACCCACTTTGCGGGCGATATCGTAGAAATACACATCACAGGACTGTTCAATGGCTTGACGTAATTTTAACTTACCGTGACCGCCGCGTTTCCAGCAATGAAACTTGTGGCGACCCAATTTCGTCGATCCATTGCAATAAACCTGATATTCCGAAGAAATAACACCCGCTTCCAAAGCAGCCAGCGCAACCATCATTTTGAATGTTGAGCCTGGCGGATATTGTCCGGCAACAGCCTTGTTGCTTAACGGATGCTTTGGATTGCCTTGAAGGCCTCGCCACTCTTTTGTACTGATCCCGGTTGTGAAACTGTTTGGATCAAAGCTGGGAACAGAGACCATAGCCAGTATGTCACCTGTATGGATATCCAGAATCGTGGCCGCTGCGCTTTCCACGCCCATTCTTGTTGTGGCAAATTTCTGAAGTTCAGCATCAATGGTCAGGACCAGATCATTACCAGGCCTGCCTTCCTGACGGCTAAGTTCACGGATGACCCGGCCATATGCATTCGCTTCCACCCGGCTCGTCCCTGCAGTCCCGCGCAATGAACGGTCATAAAATTTCTCAATACCATTTTTGCCAATCCGGAATCCCGGCAATTCCAACAATGGATCCGGCTCCTGATTTTGCAAATCTTTCTCTGACACAGCGCCCACATACCCGACCGTATGGGCAAACAGCGGACCAAACGGGTAGTAGCGGGTTTCCCCCACATCCAGCTGAATTCCCGGCAGTTCCGGGACATGGACATTAATGGTCGCGAATTCGGCCCAGGTTAAATTTTCCATTACCGGTATGGGAACAAATCCCCGCTTGCGTTTGGTTTCCTTCAGAACCCGGGCACGATCAGCCTCCGCCACAGGAACAAGGTCAGACAATCGATCCAGAGTCTCTTCAACGCTTTTTGTCTGTTCGCGGATCAGGACAACCCGATAATTCTGCCGGTTACTGGCAACCTCTTCACCGAACCGATCAAGAATACGTCCCCTGAGCGGAGCCAGCAATCGGATATTCATCCGATTATCGTTGGCCATCATCGTATATTCGTCAGACTGGATAACCTGCAGATAATATAAGCGGCCAGCAAGAACGGACATGACAGCAGCCTGTCCTCCGGCGAGCAGAAGAGAGCGACGGGTAAAGACGCGGGCTTTTTCCTTATCACGACTTTTCGACATGTCAGATATGCCTCAGGAAGTTATTTTGAACGAGACCAAAACACCAGGCAAACAGCGGAAAGATAAGAATAGTCAGCATCAACTGCATCATGATCGGCGATACGGGTAAAATGGCAAATGAATAAATGCAGGCGATAATCCACGATATAACAGAAATCCCCGAAGCAATCAGGATATACCCCCACCAGGACAGAATAAACGCCTTGCCAACAAACACCAGCCGCTGGGAGACGGCGATCCCATGAATGAGGAGCAACATCAGGGACGAAAGCCCCATGGGCGCGCCTGTCAGAATGTCAGAAATCATGCCGAGCAAGAAAACAAGAGGTGCGGACATTAGGTAAGGTCTATGCAGTGACCAGTAAAAGACCGAAATGGAGACAAGAGACGGTGTTACTGTTGCAAACCCTTCAATGCGCATGGGAATAACACTGAGCAATGCCAGAAAAAAAGTCAGCCAGAAAGGTATGCTTCCCCTGAGCATCCGATTGATTTGATATGACAGTGTCGGTGTCAAAGGAATTGATGCCCCTTTATTTGCTCAATTGGCTTTCACCAAGATCACCGGGATTTGTTGCCCGGTCTGTCAGACCTGGCAAATCATAACGCAAGACACTGACAAATTCCAGACGTGCCCAGTCTGCAAACGCTTGTACACGGACTTGACCTTCGGTTACCGAGGAGACAATTCCAATGGGTCGCCCTGCGGGCAACATGGCCCCATCTCCAGACGTTACCACCCTGTCGCCAGGAGCCACCTGAGCGTTTGTTGGCAAAAATTCCAATTTTGGGGAGGCCGA
>JAESPT010000331.1 GCA_016765515.1 Sneathiella sp.
CGCTAATACTTGGCAAGTATTTTATGGAAAGATCAATAACGGTTCGATCAATATCCACCAGTGTTACTGAAATTTCTTTGTGCTTCAATGCCTGCCTTGCGGCACCCCCATCACCACCACCAATGATCAATACCCGCTTTACAGAACCATGCGCCAAAATTGGCACATGAACGAACATCTCATGGTAAATAAACTCATCATTTTCAGTAGTTTGAATGGCCCCGTCCAAAGACATGACGCGTCCGAAACGATTATTCTCGAAAATGATTAGATCCTGAAGGCCTGTTTTATCCCGGTAGTGAACTTCTCCCACTTCCAGTGCAAGGTTAACACCGCTGTGAAGATCCTCATCAAACACTTCCATCATGAGAGGATCCCTCTTTTGATTTCATTGATTTGCACTGTTTTTGGTGAAAAGGATTTTTTCAAGATAGGGATACATTTATGGGGTTCCGTATTGCCGCACATAAAAATATCCAATGCCATATATCCCGTATCGGGCCAGCTGTGAAAACTGATATGGCTTTCAGCCAACACGGCAACGCCGGAAAGTCCATTAGGTTCAAACTGATGGATATGAAAATGCAAAAGAGTTGCTCCAGAAACATGGACACATTCGCGCAACGTCTCTTCAATCAAACTCGGATCATTCAGCCCCGATGCATCCCACAAATCAATGATCAAATGGGTACCCGCAAACACCATGCCGTCTTTTTCAACAAAATAATCCGGCTTTTTGTCTGCAGAGGTTTGGGCAGATATATCTACCACTTCTGAAATTTTTGACATCATGTCCGCCAAGCTAACTGAAGCCGTTTTTCTGGCTCAAAAAAGATGGCGCGTTATCGCGGAAATCCGGGGCGAAGACAAGAAAAAACTTTCATCGCCGATCCCAACTTCGCCAGGGTCACGAGAATGTGCAACTCAATTTTTATAGAAGGATCTTTTCACCCCACTCTCTCAATGCTAGAGATCTTATTCGTGGATGGACGATATAATATGCGAAGTGAGTAATAGCCCCTGTGAAAGTGTCCGAATATAAACCCAGCCAAGGTAAGTGGAAATCCATTACCTTTTTGGCCTTGGCCGAAGTTTGCGCATTGTCTCTCTGGTTTTCCGCAACCGCTTTGATTCCAGCGTTAAAAGCTGAATTTAATCTAGGAGATTTTCATGCGTCCCTGCTCTCCAGCAGTGTCGCTATCGGATTTGTCATCGGGACACTTGTTAGTGCTCTGCTAAGCCTTGCTGATCGATATCCTCCTCGACTTATTTTTACTATATGCGCTCTTACTGCTGCTCTCGCTAATGCGGCTATCCTGTTGTTTTCACCGCTTTCAGCAACAGTGATATTCTTGCGCATTATCACCGGTATCTCTATGGCCGGAATATATCCTATTGGCATGAAAATGGCCGCAACTTGGGCGAAACAGGATACCGGTCTCCTTGTTGGTTTGCTTGTTGGTGCCTTGACGCTTGGCAGCGCCTCTCCTCATCTTTTGAATATTTTGGAAATCGACTGGCTGGATTGGCGGATAACGCTCGTCGGCAGCTCCTGCCTGGCTTTGATCTCAATGCTCTTTATTCAGTTTGTTAAACTTGGACACAAAATTCCGAAAGCACCGCCGTTTAATATTTCACTGGCCTTCCATGGCTGGACAGATAAACCATTGCGCTTGGCAAATTTTGGCTATTTTGGGCATATGTGGGAACTCTATGCCATGTGGGCCTGGATCGGCGTATTCCTTATTGAGAGCTATCGATTGGCCAGTCTGGAAAACGCAACCTTATCAGCAAATTTAACAACATTTGCGACGATCGGTATCGGAGCCATCGGCAGCCTGTTTGCAGGGCTCATTGCAGATAGAATTGGGCGCACAACAGTCACAATGATCGCCATGATGGTGAGCGGCAGTTGCGCCATAATCATCGGGACTCTCTTTGGCGGCTCGCCCTCTTTGATCCTTATTGTTTGCTTGATATGGGGGATCTCAATCGTAGCTGATTCTGCCCAGTTTTCAACCTGTATCATTGAGCTCAGTCCAAAAAACATGATCGGAACCATGCTCACGTTTCAAACCTGCATTGGTTTTCTGATCAGTCTTTTGACCATTCACCTTGTTCCCTACTGGGTTGAGATTATCGGATGGAAATATGCGTTTCTGCCGCTCGCCATAGGACCTTTCCTGGGAACACTCGCCATGTGGCGCTTGCGAGCCCACCCGAGCGCACGCCTGCTAGCGGGCGGAAGAAAATAATTTTGAGATCTATTCACACCAACTTTTCCTTTTGCCGCCCTTATAAACTCTCGCATAGCCAGACTGAGTCATTTTTCCGGCAAGCCCTGAGCCATCCTGCTGCCAAACCGCAGCCAATATTCTTCCATATTTCTCAAGTTTCACATTTGTAAGTCTTATTACATTGCCGAACACCTGTGTTCTGAGGAAATCCCGCGACGCGATTGCCTTTTGTTTTTCAAATTCACAATTCCCTCGAATTTCGGGCGCATCAATTCCTCGTATTCTAACTTTTGCGTCGACAAATTGACCCGGCCACAACGATATTCTGGCCGTTAAGCTGTCGCCATCATAGACGTCTGTTACCTGACCCCAATATTGGTTTTTCGACACCATATTGTTTACGGTAGCGCTAAGCGGAGTGCTCCAAAAAAGAACAATGAATAGAAGAGTAAGTGATTTCATTCTCTCTACTTATGCGTTAAATAAACAAATTCAATTCTTTTTGATATGCTCTCGTGTCGGATTAGCGGCATACTCTATATGATCCGGAGCGGTGAACTTTATGAAGATAAGGAGAATGAACAATGATTAAAGGCCTACACCACAACGCCTATCGTTGCAAAAATTCTGAGGAAACTCGTAAATTCTATGAGGATTTCCTAGGTTTACCGCTTGCCATTGCGTTTCCTATTGAAGAGACAAAGACGAGCCGAAAAACAAGTGCCCTTCATACATTCTATCGATTGGATGACGGATCCTATCTGGCATTTTTTGAAGTTCCGGACATGCCATTTGAGTTTGTCGATCATCACGATTTTGACTTGCATATCGCCCTGGAAGTCGAAATGGATGATATGCTTGAAATGTTTGAAAAAGGAAAATCTTCAGATATTCCAACCAGGGGAATTGCAGATCATGGCTTTATTAAATCCATCTACTTCAGAGACCCCAATGGATATGTCATTGAACTGACTGCCAAGATCCCTGAAAAAACCCAACCTGCTGAAGAGGCGGCTATTTTAGCGAAAAAATACTGCATGAATGGACGGAACAGCAAGTGAGTTAGATATATTAGTTGGCGCCGTGCACTTTCTGGTTAGCTTAA
>JAESPT010000332.1 GCA_016765515.1 Sneathiella sp.
ATCAGTACCTTTTGTTATTAGTAGTAACTGTTCGACCATCGAGAAGAATCAATAACGATTAGACAATCCAGTTCTCATAGAGGGAATTTCAAAATGAAACTGAACAAATTTATCTTTCTATTCTCCACTTTCCATATTGCCATAGCCAGCTTTATGCCCCTCTCTACAGTTAGCGCTTTAGAGAAAACGACGGGTGACATTATCCTGACAGTCACAGGTAATATCGGCCAATCAAATACAGCTGATGGGGATGCAGCCTTTGACCGAAAATCATTGAGGCAATTCACCCCGGTGACAATTTCCACGAAAACACCCTGGACAGATGGGATTGTACAATTCGAAGGTGTCCTGATCCGTGATCTGATGCATGCACTGGACGCGAAAGGCAAAATTTTGCACGCAACTGCGGCGGACGATTATTCAGTAAATATTCCCTTTGAGGATTTCAAAAAATACAATGTCATTTTAGCCTACAAAATGAATGACAAAATCATGGCATCAGAAGATCAGGGACCTTTTTGGGTTATCTACCCCTGGGATAACCATCCCGAACTTAACAACGACCTTTATCATTCCCGGGCGATCTGGCAGCTCAAAACAATCACAGTCA
Organism: Sneathiella sp.; assembly: GCA_016765515.1. GTDB lineage: Bacteria > Pseudomonadota > Alphaproteobacteria > Sneathiellales > Sneathiellaceae > Sneathiella. The sequence continues at coordinate 611 of JAESPT010000332.1, forward strand.
AATAATTCGTGAGAAGCCCGACAACAGCAAAATTAGCAGATTGAAACGAGCACATAGTATAGAGCACTCTTAACCACCCTGAAATAAGTGCTATTGCTTCATTGATCTGAGCTAATGTGATGCACCCGAATTGCCCTATTGACCTTCCATCTACTGGAAGCTTTATTTATGTTTTGCGTATGACAGTATAAAGGAATTCAGGTAATGACAGACATCGGCGCTAGCGTATCGAGCACTGCGGATCAAAATGGCCAGACTACTCTTGATCCGGTTTGTGGCATGACCGTTAAATTGAATGCCGGTAAACCTACCTTCTCCGATGAAGGTGTTGACTATCATTTCTGCGGTCAGAAATGTTGCGACAAGTTTTCTGCAGACCCGGAATTCTACCTGACTGGCGGCCATAAAAAGCGGGCACAGTCTGCCCCGAAGGATAGCCAGTATACCTGTCCGATGCATCCAGAAATCATCGAAGATCATATGACTGATTGCCCCTTATGCGGGATGGCATTGGAACCTATGGGTCTCCCCGATGACGGGCCTAATCCCGAGCTTATCGATTTTACAAAACGATTTTGGATATCAGTCGTTCTTACCTTTCCGTTGGTTATTCTAGCCATGGCCCCGTTGCTTGGACTCCCCATCCGTGAAATAATTGGGGAAAAAGCATCCGCCTGGGCCGAGCTCGCTCTTGCCACTCCCGTTGTCTTATGGGCCGGCTTCCCCTTCTTTAAAAGAGGATGGGGATCCATACAGAATAAAAGCCCCAATATGTGGACACTAATCGCCATCGGTGTTGGTGCCGCCTATTTTTACAGTGCCTTTGCGGCACTTTTTCCAGGTCTATTCCCGCCATCATTCCAAATGGAGAATGGCAACATTCCCATATATTTTGAATCTGCGGCCGTCATTGTTGTCCTGGTATTTTTAGGCCAGTTAATGGAGTTGAAAGGCAGAGAACGAACTGGTGAAGCGATCAAGTCCCTGATGAAACTTGCTCCCAAAACTGCGCGCAGAATAAATGCTTCAGGTACCGAACGAGATGTCCCGCTTGAGAATATTCTTGAAGGAGATAAAGTCAGGATTCGTCCAGGCGAAAGTGTTCCAGTGGACGGCATCATATTGGACGGGCGTTCTTCAATCGATGAAAGCATGTTATCAGGCGAATCAATCCCGGTTGAAAAATCGACGGGAGACTCGGTTATTGGCGGAACATTGAATGGATCCGGCTCCCTTATTATGCAAGCTGAAAAAGTGGGAAATGATACGGTTCTTGCCGGAATTGTCGAAATGGTTGCCTCTGCCCAACGATCGCGAGCGCCCATTCAAGGCCTCGCTGATAAAGTCGCCGGATACTTTGTTCCTATCGTTGTCTTTGTCGCGGTCTTGTCCTTCGCTGTCTGGGCTACCATAGGACCAGATCCAAAACTTGTATTTGCCCTGATATCTGCCGTCTCCGTCCTGATCATCGCCTGCCCCTGTGCACTCGGACTTGCGACTCCCATGTCAATCATGACGGCAACAGGACGGGGCGCTCATGCCGGCGTCCTTATACAAAATGCGGAAGCTTTGGAAGAATTGTCGAAAGCCGATATTCTTGTTGTCGATAAAACAGGAACATTGACGGAAGGAAAACCAACCGTCACGCAAATTATATCTTGTGATCCTTTCGCTGAGAAACAGATTCTGTCTATTGCTGCCGGCCTGGAGTTAGGATCAGAACATCCTTTGGCCAGCGCAATCCTAAATTACGCAAAAATTCAAAAAGTGAAGCCTTCTGAAGTCACAGATTTCCAATCCATCACGGGTCATGGAGTTCTTGCCACCTTTGAGAAAAAACCAGCTCTCATTGGTAATGCTGAATTTATGAAAGCCAATGATATTGACATCTCTCAAATCGTCTCCCAGGCAACTCAATGGGCAAACAAGGGTGAAACGATCCTCTATATTGCCATTGGCAACCAAATTGCGGGCCTGATAGGGATAAGCGACCCTGTTAAATCAACAGCCCATGATGTTATTTCAAAACTCACGAGTGAGGGGGTCAAAGTTATCATGGCCACCGGCGATAATGAGGGCACAGCCAAAGCAGTCGCCGAAAAACTGTCCATCACAGAATATTACTCGGGTGTATTGCCGGAGGGTAAAAAGGCACTTGTTGAGCAGTTACAGTCAAAAGGTCATATCGTTGCTATGGCCGGAGATGGTGTAAATGATGCTCCTGCGCTTGCAACTGCCAATATTGGAATTGCAATGGGCACGGGGGCAGATATCTCTATGGAAAGTGCGGGCATCACTTTATTAAAGGGAGATATATCTGCCATTTTGAGAGCCTATACATTGTCTCGTTCTACACTGCGCAATATTAAACAAAATCTTGTCTTTGCCTTTGGTTATAATATTGTTTGTGTTCCGATTGCCGCCGGAATTCTATATCCGATCACAGGCTCGCTTCTCTCTCCAATGATCGCGGCGGCGGCGATGAGTTTGTCTTCCGTATCGGTCATTGCAAACGCTTTGCGCCTGCGGACAGTCCGTCTTGATTAGTGAGGATTTAATATGAATATTGGAATAGCATCAAAAAAATCAGGGTTACCCTCAAAAACTATTCGTTACTATGAAGACATTGAGCTGCTTAAACCAGCCCGCGCGGAAAATGGCTATCGGGATTATTCTCTTGAAGATGTCCATTCATTAACTTTTCTGCAAAGGGCACGTAACCTGGGATTTACTGTTGAGGAATGCAGACTTCTGCTTTCACTCTATAATGACAAGAACCGGTCGAGTTCAGAAGTAAAGTCCCTAGCGTTGCATAAGGTTGCGACAATCGAGAAAAAGATTGCTGAACTCTCTGCAATGAAAAAAATGCTAACGAGTCTTGCTAAAAATTGTCACGGGGATAATCGACCCGACTGTCCTATTCTTGATGAAATCGCCGGAGAGACGGAAAAAGTCTAGGGTTTCTCTCTTGATCTCGAATGCCTGAGGGTTCCATCTCGTCATGAAAAAGGCCTATTAATGGCTCTATTCGGCTGGTTGATAAATTCACAGTTAGAAGCAGCAGATGCCCTCGTATTCCAGATCTATCTTAATAACCCAAGAGACACTCAACCTGCTGATCTACTAACAAATATACATCTGCCGCTCAAAGCCGTTCACGATGCATCATGAAAGATGAGCCCTAGCACATAACGATTGCCTGACTGTATCTTACTGACGCCGTGACGCACCTTCACTTTGTAGGGCGCTCGCTTTCCTGCACAGGGCCGTTCATTAACAGCAAAGATAACCGCGTCCCCTCTGCGCATAGGAATAACAGCAACTGTCGACTGCATTCTTGGTCGTTGATGGGTGAGTACAAATTCTCCTCCCGTAAAATCGACACCGGATTCACTTAGGCATATAGCGACTTGTAGCGGGAAAATTTCTTCTCCATAAATATCCTGATGCAAGCAATTATAGTCCCCTTTTTTGTATTTCAATATAAGCGGCGTCGGTTTGTACTGTTGGAATGTAAGGCACTCGATCAAATAGGCAGATAACGTCAAGGGATAGGTTCTATTTTTCTTTAATTCATTGGACCACTGGCTCGCGATAACACTGAGTCTTTCAAACAATGTATTCCGGAGTTCTTCAATAATATTTGGTAAGGGATATGAAAAATATTGGTATTCTCCTCTTCCAAAATTATGCCGGGACATGATCACTTTACTGCGGTAGAGCGCTTCATTCTCATAATTGGTAATTAAGTCAAAACATTCGTCAGTACTTAAAATGTTTTTAAGAAGACCAAATCCAGAGAGTGATAGCTCTGAGCGAACCTCTTCCCAATCAAATTCACTAACTCGCACCTCTATCTCGCTCATTCGAACTCTCCACTATTTCCAAAGGCTGAGAAATACCAGATATAGGTGACTTGAAATGCCTGTTTCCCGGAGTCAAATTTTTCCCAGAATTTTTCCTTATTATGGAACTTGAAATATCTGTAAAAGCAACCTTTGGATTATGTCCTTGAGGTCGTCACCTATTTCAGTTAAACGCCGAAGAGGCCCCTGTTTATTATTTTCCATCCCTAGAGTTTATCATGTTTAAAATGTCTCCCCATCTTTATGGCACGCTTCTTACCGCGCTCGGTGTTCTCGTATTGACCCCGGATGGGCTAATTATTCGGCTCATTCAGACCGATGCCTGGACCATTCTATTCTGGAGAGGGATTTTCTTCGCCGCAGGAATTCTCGGCTTCTACTTTATTAGATTCCGACTTCAGACGGTAAATCTCATTCGTCAAATGGGATGGCGGGGCTGGCAAGCCGCCATTCTTTTTGCCAGTAGCACCATTTTCTTCGTCAATGCGATCCAAACCACCAGTGTTGCAAATGTTCTTGTGATCATCGCAACTGCGCCGCTATTTTCGGCTTTGATTTCTCGAATATTTTTGAAAGAGAAAGTATCCACATCGACCTGGATCGCCATTTTGATCAGTTGCGGCGGCATAGGCATGATTTTTGTCGGAAGCCTGACTGGTGGAAATCGATTGGGAGATTTTTTTGCACTTGCTTCCGCTATTTCGATCGCCAGTCAAATCACCACGGTTCGTCAATCCAAGCATATTGATATGGTCCCCTCCCTTGGTCTGAGTGGCATTCTTTTTGCCCTGTTTGCCCTGCCTTTTGCCTCCCCATTAAGTGTCAGTTCAACAGATTTTTCATATTTATTAATTTTGGGTTTCGTTATTCTTCCCATTGCCTTTGGCCTCATCACCATCGGTCCACGGTATATATCCGCAGCAGAGGTCAGCCTGTTAATGCTTCTGGAAACATTCCTCGGCCCCATATGGGTTTGGCTGGTGATCGGGGAAGGCGCTGAAACAGAGACTATCTTTGGAGGCGCCTTGGTCCTGGTCACCCTCATGGTGCATGTATTATATAACGCCCGTGCAAAAAGAAAAAATGCAGTGAGCTGACTGCATTTTTTCGAAAACGATAAGTTGGTGTGAATAAGAACGAGATACGGGGAACTTGATCCGGATCAGATAACGCCGTCTCTGTAGAAGATATGCCGACCTACTTGCCCAACCTTATCGAGATGTAGTCGCCAATATGGACTGACATAAGATG
>JAESPT010000333.1 GCA_016765515.1 Sneathiella sp.
AGTTGACCGTGCCGGTCGAAGGACATTTGGATAGTAACAATGGAGATGTTCTTCGAACTTGGGCGCTTCAGGGGCTCGGTGTCTGTATGAAATCACGCTGGGAAATTGAGACAGAGCTGAAAGAAGGACGATTGATTGAAATCCTTTCAGATTATCGTCCTCAACCGGTAAGTATTTCCGTCCTCTATCCACAAGGGAAAATAATTTTGCCGAAAGTTCGTTTGTTTATCGACTTTCTGGCCAAATCCTTCCGGAATGAATTTTAGCGCCGCCTTATTTGTTTTGGGAATGGATACTTGCCGGATTGTAAAACATACCAAGGGAGAGGCTTTGAGCAATTCGCTCCGCTTTCTCATAAATAAGCTCTGTCTCTTCAGAAGAGAACAGCTCTTCCAGAGTCTCGCGGAAGAGTCCAAGCCATTGTCCAAAGTTTTCAGGGTCGACTTTCATTGGCAGAGACATATGCGCCTGCATGGGATTGCCGGAATAAGCACCTGTTGAGTTTAGAACGGAAGACCAAAATTTGTACATTTTGGGCATATGTTCAGACCAGTGATCTCCAATAGTTCCCTTGAAAATGGGGCCAAGTGTAGGATGAGCTTTCACTTTTTCATAAAAATGATCCACCATTTTTATGATCATGTCATGCTGTATCAGGGTTGGCCGTCGCCGTCGCTCTTCTTCAATTTCTTGGGGATACATATTAAGTCTTCATCTTCCTATAAGCTTCGACGAGAAGACTAGCGGCAAAATCAGCTTCGATCTCTGTGACATAACGCCCCAGTCCCATCCGGACGGTTCCATTGGCTTCCGAAGCGCTTAAACCCATGGCCAAGAGCACATGAGAGGGAGCGTGTGAGGTTGATGCACAGGCGGATCCTGTTGAAAGCGCCAGGGAAGGGTTCGAAAGTAATAAATCTTCGGCATCGATGTCCTTAAAAGTAAAGTTCAGGCAGCCAGGAATGCGCGCGCGCTGATTTCCGTTAAATTGGATTTCGTCGCCGAGTTCGGATTTAAGTTTATCTTTCACAATTGCCGAAAGATGGAGAAGCTGTTGATCGTCTTTATTTCGGCATTCTTTTGCTAACTGGCATGCTTCTCCTAATCCGGCAATCAGAGCTGTTGGAAGGGTGCCAGCTCGAATATTCTGTTGATGCTCTCCTCCTTGCGAACTGGAAACAAAGGGTGTCCCACGTTTCACATACAGTGCACCAATTCCCTGGGGGCCATAAAGTTTGTGCCCTGAGAGGCTGAGAAGAGTAATCTCGTTTTGTATCACGTCGATTGATTTTGTAGAGAGGGCTTGTACTGCATCCGTATGAAAGGTGATTTTACGGGTTCTACAAAGAGCTCCGATTTTTTCGATTTCCTGCAAAGTGCCGGTTTCGTTGTTCGCAGCATGAATTGAGACAAGAATTGTTTGGGCTGATAAAGCCGCTTCCAGTTTTTTTAATGAAAGTCTGCCATCTTTTTCCACAGGCAAGTACGTAACATCAAAGCCTTCGTCATTTAACTCGTTCAGGGCGCTGAGTACGGAATTATGCTCTGTTTCAACAGAGATTATGTGGCCTTTTCCCTTGAATTGTCGAGCATATCCCAATAGAGCCAAATTGTTGGCTTCTGTTGCCCCGGATGTAAAGATAATTTCATCTGGCCGAGCAGCAATAAGATCAGCAATCTGCTCCTTGGCCTTTTCAATTTTCTCTTTCGCATCCAGTCCAAATATATGGGTACTACTTGCTGAATTTCCGGGAACTTTCAACGCAGCCACAAGGACCTCATGGACCTGGGGTGCAAGTGGTGTTGTCGACTGATAATCGAGAAAAAGAGGCAGTTTTATGTTGGCCCCTTTATAGACCACCGTCTCAGTATGATCTGAAATCAAACTCATTGCTTAAGATAATCATCCAATCTGGATTGTAATGCCGCTTTTTCCTGAAGATTACAGAATGTCGCATTAAAACCGTTTCTGGCAAGTGTTATTAAATCATCTTTCGAAAGATCTAGAGCCTCTGCAACCGCGAAATAATTTTCGTTCATATATCCACCGAAATAAGCAGGATCATCTGAATTGATTGTTGCATTGAGGTTCTTATCCAACATTTCTCTGAGCGGATGCTGACGCATATCAGTCACTCCGGCCAATTTATAGTTGGAGAGGGGGCAGACCGTAAGGGCCATCTTTGTCGAGGCCAGTCTTTGGGTGAGAGTGTCATTTTCCAGGCTGCGATTGCCATGATCCAGCCGATCGATTTTTAAAATATCAAGGGCTTCAAAGACATATTCAGGCGGACCTTCTTCTCCGGCATGGGCAACGGCGAGGAAGCCTTCTTGCTTAGCACGGGCAAAGACATGCGCAAATTTGGAAGGAGGATGTCCTAGTTCAGAAGAATCAAGTCCAACACCCTTAATTTTATCTTTGTAAGGGAGGGCTTGTTCCAGGGTCTCAAGTGCGGCACTTTCGTCCAGATGACGGAGGAAACACATGATGAGATAGGAGGAAATACCGAGCTTTTCGGAGCCGTCGACAAGGGCCCGATGAATTCCATTGATCACTGTATCAAATGATATCCCTCGATCTGTATGACCTTGAGGATCAAAAAAGATCTCTGTGTGAATGACATTCTGAGAATGGATTTTGGTTAGATAAGCCCAGGTTAAATCATAGAAATCCTGTTCGGTTTGGAGGACACCCATGCCTTGGTAATAAATATCCAGAAAATCCTGAAGGTCGCTGAATTGATATGCGTCACGAACCTCCTCAACTGTTTTAAAGGGAAGGCTAATGTTGTTTTTCTGAGCAAGGGAAAACATCAATTCTGGTTCAAGGCTACCTTCGATATGAAGATGTAATTCGGCCTTGGGCATGCCTTCAATGAATGCGCGTAGTTGTGTCATTTCCCTCTTCCTATTCTTAGCTAAAATAAAACCCTCGCCGAACAGTTCAAGTCGGCGAGGGTTTCATGATCGTTAAACGTACTTATTTAGGCAATTTGCCTTGTACGCCTTCTACATACCAGTCCATGCCGAGAAGAACGCCATCATCAAGCTCTGAACCTGCGGCAACGGCTTCTGAACCGTCTTGCTTATTAAACGGACCTGCGAATGGTTTTAACGAGCCATCTGTAATCGCTGCTCTGGTTTCTTCAGCAAGTTTAACAACATCCGCTGGAATTGCTGAATTGTAGGGGGCTAATTGTACCATGCCGGATTTAAAACCACCCCAGATGTCTTGGGATTTCCAGGTGCCGTCCAAGGCTGCTTTGGTCCGTTCAACATAGTAGCCATCCCAATTATCAATAATCGCAGTCAGCTGAGCTTTCGGGGCAAAATGGCCCATATCAGAGGCTTGACCAACCGCCCAAACGCCGCGACTTTCTGCAACCTGCAAAGGAGCAGGACTATCTGTGTGCTGAAGAATGATATCTGCGCCCTGATCAATCAACGCTTTAGCCGCGTCGCCTTCTTTGCCGGGATCGTACCAAGTATTTACCCATGTAACTTTAATTTGGATGTTCGGGTTCACACTTTTAGCGGCCAAAGCAACTGCATTGATACCACGTATAACTTCCGGAATTGGGAAAGATCCCACATATCCAATAATATTGGTTTTTGTCATTTTGCCCGCAATCTTGCCGACAACATAACGGCCTTCATAGAAGCGCGCAGAATAGGTGCTGACATTTTCGCCGCGCTTATACCCTGTTGCATGTTCAAATTTCACATTTGGAAACTGTTTTGCAACTTTGAGGGTTGGGTTCATGAAACCAAAGGAAGTCGTATAAATTATCTTGTGGCCGTCTGCCGCAAGCTGGCGAATAACCCGTTCAGAATCCGGGCCTTCTTTAACGCTTTCCACAAATGTGGTTTTCACTTTGTCGCCGAGAGCCTTTTCTACGGCTTGACGGCCTAAGTCATGGCGATATGTCCAGCCGTGATCACCGACGGGTCCAACATAGACAAAGCCCACTTTCTCTTCTGCGGATGCGACACCAGAAACAAGCATTGTGCCCGCCACTGCTGCTGTACCCAACATAGATGCAATCATTTTTAGTTTCATTTTTCTCTCCTCTGTCAAAACTCATTTATCGTGTGTCGTCTTATGCCGCTGGATGGAAAATTTTTCCAATGCAGGCGGGAGCATGTTTGCGAATTCGCGACTCATCTTTGGATATTACTACTAGTACGACAATGGTGGCCAGATAAGGCAACATGGATAATATTTGAGATGGTATGTCAAGCCCTGCAGCCTGTGCATGAAGTTGCAATATGGTGATTCCGCCGAACATATAGGCGCCAACAAGAACCAAGCCAGGTTTCCAGGTCGCAAAAACAATAAGGGCAAGGGCAATCCACCCGCGACCAGCTGTCATATTTTCAGCCCACATTGGCGTATAAGCAAGGGATAGATATGCTCCGCCAATTCCAGACATCGCGCCCCCAAACATGACCGCTGCATATCGAATTCCGATAACCGAATAACCGATGGAATGAGCCGCATCATGAGAATCGCCGACGGCGCGTAATATAAGTCCGGCTTTGGTTTTAAAAAGAAACCAACTCACGAGAAAAACCATCAGAAAAGACAAATAAACCAATGGATCCTGTCCAAACAGGATGGGGCCAATCACCGGTAAATCGGAGAGGCCCCCTATGTTGAGTTTTGCAATTGCCTGAACCGGTTCTCCGACGAAATCCTGCCCGATTAAAGCACTCAAGCCAATACCAAAGAGTGTCAGTGCAAGGCCCGTCGCTACTTGGTTGGCCATTAAAGACAGTGTCAAAATGCCAAACAAAAAGGCCATAAAGGCACCGGACAAAGCGGCAACAACAACAGCCAACAAATAATTCCCTGTGAGGGTTGCCGTTATAAAAGCGGCAACTGCACCGACAATCATCATGCCTTCAATACCGAGATTTAGAACACCGGATTTCTCCGTCACAAGTTCACCTATACCCGCAAAAACAAGCGGAGTTGCTGCTGTGATAACAGTAAGAATTACGGGGATAAACCACTCAAAACCGTTCATGACGCGGCCTTTCCGAAACGAGCTAAACGAAATCGATAATTAACCAGCACATCACAGGCCAACAAATAAAAGAGGATCATGCCTTGAAAGACACCGGTAACAGCGACTGGGAGGCCAAGGTTTATTTGTGCCGTTTCCCCGCCCAGATAGGTGAGTGCCATCAGCAATCCCGCGAAAATGATACCAACAGGATGCAGGCGGCCCAAAAAGGCAACAATAATCGCGGTAAATCCGTATCCGGGTGAAATGGAGGGTAGGAGTTGTCCGACCGGACCGGCAACTTCTGATACACCGGCAATACCCGCCATAGCACCACCAAACAGCAGACAGAACCAGACAATTTTTTTCTGGCTGAAACCGGCATAACTCCCTGCTTTTGGTGCAGCGCCAATAACTTTAATCTGGAAACCGACAAGGGTTTTACCAAGCATAAACCAAGTCCCTAAGGCGGCAAGAAGGGCGAGAATTGTCCCAAAATGAAGTCGCGTTCCCTCCAGAAGAATGGGCATTGTTGCACTGTCACTGAAAATTCTGGATTCAGGGAAATTATATCCGTCGGGATCTTTCCATGATCCGTGAACAAGCAAGCTCAAGAGAAGAAGCGCGACATAAACCAGCATCAAACTTGTTAAAATCTCATTGGCGTTAAATCGCGTCTTGAGAAAAGCCGGAATTGCGCCCCAAAGAGCGCCGCCGATAGCGCCCATAACAATCATAATGGGGAGAAGGAAAACGCTGTCCACATCATGAAAGTAGATGAAGACGCCGCCGCCAAAAATTGCCCCTAGTGTCAATTGCCCTTCTGCGCCAATATTCCACACATTGGCCCGAAAACCAACGGACAGGCCAATGGCACACAGGATCAGCGGGGTCGCTTTTACCAGCAGTTCCGTTGCACCATATTGGTTGTTGATAGGGACAATGAAGAAATTCTTCAGCGCCTCGATAGGATCGACGCCTAAAATCTTGAACAGAACAATTCCTGTTAGAACGGTCAATAGAAGCGCCAAAATTGGCGTTACATAAACCATGGAATGAGAGGATTCGGGCCTCTTTTCAATCTTAAGCAACACTTTCAACTTCCCTCTTTGATCCCGCGCCTTCAGTACCACCCATTAGTAGTCCGATTTCTTCGATCGTAATTTCGTGAACACCGCGACTGACAGATAATCGTCCATCAGCAATCACAGCAAGGCGGTTACTGATTGCAAATAATTCATCCAAATCCTGGCTAACAACCAATACCGCGGCACCTGACGCTGCCAGATCGATGATCGCTTGATGAATGGATGACGCTGCTCCCGCGTCAACCCCCCAAGTGGGATGTGCAATAATAATCAGTTTGGGATCTTGCATCATTTCCCGGCCTACAATGAATTTCTGCAGGTTACCACCGGACAGGCTGCTAGCCTTATGAGAAACGCCCGCTGTGCGCACATCGAATTTTTTAACAATTTCGTTGGCAAAACGAGTTGTTTTTTGTGTGTCGATAAGACCGCCAGTGATCAGGCCTTTTTGTGTGTAGCCACTTAAGAAGGCGTTATCGACAAGGCTCATGTCGGGAACGGATCCGTGCCCCAGTCGGTCCTCCGGTACGAAGGCAATGCCGCGGGTGCGTCGTTGGATAGGACCTAACTTTCCAATATATTCCTGTTCCAACGAAATATCTTCAGCATTTTGGCAGAGAGTTTCGCCGCTCAAAGCCTCAAGAAGCTCAACTTGCCCATTCCCGGCAACGCCGGCGATACCCAGTATTTCACCACATCGTACTTCGAAATTGATCAAATTGAGATCAACGCCGAACTGATCATTTGAATCGAGGCTCAAGTTTCGCACTTTCAGCCGCACAGGTCCGCGATCGGCAGCCTCTCTGTGTTTCGGTGCCGTAAGATTGGTTCCGATCATCATTTCAGCGAGACTTTTCGCGGTTTCAACTGTCGGGTCACATTCAGAGATGTATTTTCCGCCCCGGAGGATGGTTGCCTTGTGACACAGGTTTTTAATCTCATCCAGTTTGTGACTGATATAAAGAATGGACACTCCTTCATCGGACAGCCGGCGCAATGTTTCGAACATTTTATCGGCTTCTTGAGGAGTCAATACAGACGTCGGTTCGTCCATAATAAGCAATTTTGGATTTTGAAGGAGACACCTGACAATTTCAATGCGCTGCTTTTCTCCAACGGACAATGTAAAAACTCGCCTTTCGGGTTGAAGCGGTAATCCGTAATTTTCAGATATTTCAACAATGCGTTTTGCAAGGTCGTTCATATTCTGGCGGCCTGGCAAGCCAAGGGCTATATTTTCCGTAACCGTCATCGCTTCAAAAAGGGAAAAATGCTGAAAGATCGTGCCGATGCCAAGGGTGCGTGCCGCATGGGGGCTGGTGATATCAATCCTTTCACCGTTCCAGAGGATGTCACCTGAATCCGCCTTAAGGACACCATATATCGTTTTAACGAGTGTACTTTTTCCGGCACCATTTTCCCCAAGTAGGGCATGGATTTCTCCTGGCAAGACCTTTAAATCTATATTATCATTTGCCAATACACCAGGATAGGCTTTGGTAATACCTTTAAGCTCTAGCCGCGGTTTTTGAGTACCAGTATTCAAACCAGTGTTACTCATACGTTCTGCCTCCCACCCAACACTCAATACTTATTGACACTTGGTTATTTCTCCCAAACCTAACCTTACAACACACTGTTGCAGATCTCTTGTTTTTAAATTCTTCACATTTTCATTAAAGAAATATCTGTTTGTCCCGCGACCGAGGTTTCCTGCCTCACTGATTGTACGAGAAAAAGTATTTCAGCCGAGACACTAATGGCGATTTGCGACGGATGTTTACCCTCTAGATGAGAAAGGCCTATCGGGCAGGTCAGCGCTGCAAGCTGCTGTTCTCCAAATCCTCGTAATTTGAGGCGTTTCAGAAATTTTTGCCGTTTGGTTTTCGAGCCGATCAAACCAAGATAGGCACTGTCTTGTCTTTTTAATATTTTTTCACAGAGTTCAAAGTCGAGCTGATGGCTGTGGGTCATAACCAAATAAAAGCTGTCTTTTGGCGCCTCTTCAATCTGTGTTGCCGGACTGCTCGTGACGATTTTTTTCACATTCTGCGGCAAATGACCTGGGAACATCTCTGCTCGCTCATCAATCCATGAAATGGAGCAGGGGAGCTGAGAGAGTGTGTGAATAACAGCTTTTCCCACATGCCCAGCACCGAATAGAGTTAGATGAAAAGTCGGGCTGTTTAGGGGCTCTATCAGCGTGACGTATGCTGTATTTTTTCGGTTGTGGATGATACTGGTAACACCACTTTTCAGGCTGCGATCAATAGCTTGCATTAAGGCCGCATCTATTGTGTTGATAACTTGCGGGTTCTCGACGACAGTCCGGGAAACAGCATTTTTCGTCCAGTTTGTCAGCAGGACGGAAGGCGTTGCACTGATGAGGGCATCTTTAATGTTCTCAAGCCAATGGTTATCTTCATTGTCGAGTCGGTATAGAAAAACATCTACATGGCCGCCGCAGCACTGTGCGAGCTCAGGTCCAAGGGGGAGGTTAAGTATTTCTGTCTTGTTCTGGTGTTTGCGATTAAGGAGAGATTTAGCGTGTTCAATGGCCAAATATTCCAACCGGCCACCGCCGATCGTGCCGATAATAGTGTTGTTAGAGACAAGCATCTGGGTGCCGGTTTCTCGCGGTGTTGAGCCTTTAACCGCACCAACTGTGACGAGAACCGAAAGGTTATCGCTTTCCTCGTGAGTGCGGATTATGTCAGCCCAACCGTTCATTCCGCAGCCACCCGACCATTTGTCTGAATTTCTTTTGCCATTGTCTGCACCGCATAAAGAACCCGTTCAGGCGTGGCAGGGGTATCCAATGAAGGATAATAGGCATAGTTCGAGACACTTGAAATCGCATCCGCAATGGCATTAAAGGCGGAAATAGCTAACATGAAAGGCGGTTCTCCCACCGCCTTGGATTTGTGGATACTGTTTTCGACATTTTCGCCCGCATCATATATTTCCATATTGAATATTTCTGGACGGTCGCCGCATGTTGGAATTTTATAGGTGGACGGTGCATGGGTCTGCAGATTTCCCTGTTCGTTGTAGAATAACTCTTCTGTCGTCAGCCAGCCCATGCCCTGAATAAATGCGCCTTCTATCTGTCCTAGATCAACAGCCGGATTTAGGCTTTTCCCCGTATCATGAATAAGATCCACGCGGGTTATCTTGTTCTCGCCTGTAAGCGTATCTACCAAAGATTCAGAGACGGCAGCGCCATAAGCAAAATAGTAAAACGGCCGACCTGAATAGTTTTCTGCGTTATAATGGATCTTGGGTGTTCTGTAATAGCCTGTTGCGGACAGGGAAACCCGGTTCATATAGGCAGCATGTACCAATTCAGTGAATGTCAGTGTTTCTTCGCCAATTCGAACACGATTGGGTAAGAACTCAATCGCTTCAACCGGGATGGAATAATGCACTGATGCAAAGTCAATCAAACGCTCTTTAATCGTTCTGGCGGCTGCTTGTGCGGCCTTTCCGTTCATATCAGACCCGGATGAGGCGGCTGTTGCCGATGTATTTGGAACTTTATCTGTTGTCGTCGATGTAATTTTCACCCGTTCGATATCGATTTGTAATTCTTCAGCGACAATCTGGGCGACTTTTATGAAAAGACCCTGGCCCATTTCTGTGCCGCCATGATTAAGCATGACGCTGCCGTCTGTATAAACATGCAGAAGGGCACCGGCCTGGTTCAGGAACGTAGTTGTGAAGGAAATGCCAAATTTAACCGGCGTCAGGGATATCCCCTTTTTCAAGACAGGGCTGGTTTCATTAAATTTGCGAATTTCGTCACGGCGTTTTTTGTATTCGGCCTTTTGTTCAAGATCCGAAATTATTTCGGCGACAATGTTATCTTCAACGGTCATGTGGTAGGGTGTGACGTTGCGCTCGGTCTTGCCGAATAGGTTGGTCTTGCGCACGTCCAAAGGATCTTTCCCAAGATCATGGGCAATGACATCCATCACCCGCTCAATGGTAATCATTCCTTGCGGCCCACCAAATCCCCGGAAGGCAGTATTAGATACCGTATGGGTTTTACAGCGATGGGATGTGATCGTTATATCTTCCAGGAAATAGCAATTATCTGTATGGAATATAGTACGATCATTAATCGCAGCCGATAAATCAGCAGACCGTCCACACCGGGACGCATAGATAAATTCTATACCATCAATCAGACCGTCATCTGTGAAGCCGACTTCGTAATCCACCACAAAATCGTGCCGTTTGCCGGTCATGATCATGTCATCATCCCGATCCAGCCTTAGTTTTGCTGAACGGCCAGTTCTCGTCGCGAC
>JAESPT010000334.1 GCA_016765515.1 Sneathiella sp.
CCTTTGCAAGTGCGCCCGATCTGGTGAGCACGTTTGGCGCTATTGTCCTGGAGGAGCTGCAAAATGCGGGTATTACCCCGGTCATCAAACATATTCCCGGCCATGGGCGCGGCACTGTGGATAGCCACCTTGAATTGCCAGTCGTTTCAACGCCTCGTGATAAACTGGCGAATGCGGATTTTATTCCTTTTAAAGTCTTATCGTCTTCCCCTTGGGGAATGACCGCCCATATAGTGTTTGACAAAATTGATCCTGATTGGCCAGCAACCCAGTCTGCAATTGTCATAAAGGAGATTATTCGCGAGGAGATCGGATTTGAGGGTCTCTTGCTGACAGATGATCTGAATATGCAGGCATTGAAGGGCACATTGGATGAGCGCGCGAGCCGAGCGCTGGAGGCTGGCGTTGATATTGTCCTTCATTGTTCTGGAATACTGGAAGAAATGAAGACAGTAGCGGCCGCATGCCGCGTGCTGACAGAGGATGCTATTGGGCGCATAGAAAAAGCGCAAGTTATGCTAAATAACGAACCCGTTATCGCAGAAAATCAGGATGAATTAGTCGCTGAACTAAAAGGTTTAATGACATTGGTAGAAGTCGAGTAAATGGATATTCAAGAAATTCTCTATAAAGTTTCCGTTTGGGTTATTCCGGCGTTGCTTGCGATTACTCTGCACGAAGCCGGGCACGCTTTTGCTGCCTGGAAACTGGGGGATGATACAGCAAAGCAGTTGGGGCGGGTCAGTTTGAACCCGCTTAAACATGTGGACCCCATGGGAACGCTCCTTATCCCGGGCATGTTACTTGCTGTCAGTGCGCCGTTTCTATTTGGGTATGCCAAGCCGGTTCCTGTCAATTTTAGGCGCCTTAACAATCCGCGCCGGGATATGGTTCTTGTGGCCCTGGCCGGTCCGGGCATGAATTTCCTGTTGGCATTTCTCTTTGCCCTTAGCATTCATCTGCTCCCCCTGTTGCCGGAAAACATGGTCGGATGGGTTATTGAAAATCAGCGCAATGCCATCGTCCTGAATGTGGTTCTCGGGGTGTTTAACCTTCTGCCGATCCCGCCGCTGGATGGTGGGCGGGTTGCTGTTGGCATACTCCCCAATTTTCTGGCTATTCCCCTGGCTCGACTGGAGCGGTACGGGTTTTTTATTCTGATCGGCATGATCTTTCTGTTGCCGATGATAACCCGGGCGATGGGGACTGAGATCGATCCGATCCGATGGGTTCTAAACGGCCCAATTTCCTTTGTTGTTGGGACGATTGCCAAGGCCGCAGGCCTCACGTAGAGTATGGGGGCGTAATAGAAGAAAGGGGAGCCTTGGCGGATAAAGGCGGATTATTTGATCAACAGAAAGGGTTCGAGGTCGATCATCGACCTGAACCCCCGAAGAATGCGCTTGTTGTCGATCTGGACGGCTATGAAGGTCCGTTGGATGTTCTCCTTATTTTGGCTCGGGACCAGAAAGTTGACTTACTGCAAATCTCTATTTTGCAGCTGGCAGAACAATTTCTCGCTTTTATTGAAGAGGTTCGCAAACTGCGCCTTGAGGTTGCCGCTGATTATCTGGTGATGGCGGCCTGGCTCGCCTACCTTAAATCCAAGCTCCTTCTGCCTCAGGAGGAGGAAGAAGGGCCGAGCGGTGCTCAGCTGGCCGAGCGGTTAGCCTTTCAGCTCAAAAAACTGGAAGCCATGCGCGGCGCGGCGGAAAAACTCTTCAACGGTCTGGTAACAGGGCAGGAACGTCTATTGCGCGGGATGCCTGAAGGGGTGAAAGTCATCCGCCATTCCAAGTTCGATTGTACCCTGTTGGAGCTGCTTACAGCCTATGCGGACCAAGAAGACAGAAAAGGCATCCGTAATCCGCTCCGCCTTATGCGCAATGCCGTCTATTCGGTTGAAGCCGCAATGCAGCGGCTTGAGAGGATGTTGGGTAAATTGCCCGATTGGGTGGAATTAAGCGCCTATATTCCCGATAATATTACAGATCCCTTCACACGGCGCTCCGCCCAGGCGTCCACTTTGGTAGCGAGCCTGCAAATGGTCAAGGAAGGTCAACTGGAGCTGCGCCAGCGCGAAGCTTTTGGCCCGATTAGTGTAAGATCCAAGTCAGGGGAAACATCAGGAAGTGATGAGGAGGACATATGACCGTCAATCATGATCATATACGAATGGTCGAAGCCCTTCTTTCTGCGGCGAAAGAACCTCTTGATGAGGTCGATCTCGCCATGCGCTTGCCTGATGATGCGGATATACCGGCGCTTATGGAGGCGCTGGAGAAATACTATCAGCATAAAGGTTTCAACCTGGTGAAAGTGGCCGGGAAGTGGGCCTTCATGACCGCGCCGGATTTATCATGGCTTTTACAGGATGAGAAAGAAAGCATTCGGAAACTCAGCCGTGCAGCTTTGGAGACATTGGCCATAATCGCCTATCACCAGCCGATCACCCGGACTGAAATCGAGGAGATCCGGGGAGTGGGCCTGAGCCGCGGTATTATGGATGTCCTCTTCGAAGCAGGCTGGATCCGCCCGCGCGGTCGCCGCCGCACACCGGGTAAACCGGTTACTTACGGAATAACGGAAGATTTTCTTATCCATTTCGGTCTGGATGATATCCGCGACTTACCTGGATTTGACGAACTCAAAGCCGCCGGTCTGCTCACCACAGAGCCCTCTGGCCTCTTTGATGAACTGACGACACGTGACGACCCTCCGGCCCTAGACCCGGAAGAGGAAGAAGATTAAGTATATTCCTTAACCTTTTGATATGTATTAGTAAAAAATATTAAAAATTTTGACAGGTTAACCGGTTTAGTTTGTGACGGTTGCCCGAACAGGCGCTAAATATGCGTCCTGCTAATTTGAGCACTTGAGTGAATAGATCTTTCATCTTATATACGCCCCTTATTCAGTTTATTAAGACGATTGATTTTTACATGACGAATACCTCTTCCCAGCATGTTTGGCGTCCAAAGGTTTTTGTGAGCTTTTATGTCATTGCTGCCCTGCTTGCCCTTAGTCTGATATGGGCTCCTCTGGCGCAGATTTGGAAACAGGTAGACGATGTTGTGTTCTTTGCCCTTAACGGCTCCCTTGAGGGACATCTCGTCTGGGCCAAAATGTGGGGATATATGAACATTCATGAGGCCAACTACGCGGCTGGCGCAATCATGGTTCTGATCCTGTTGTGGTATCTACTCTTCAATCGTCAGGTTTCTCTCGAAAAGCGGCTTTCTGCGGTAACAGTAACGGTTCTTTTCGTTGGTTTGGGGGTTATCATCGCCAAAACCGGCTTTAAAGATTTTGAACGTCTCAGCCCGTCGATGGTTTTATCGCCCTTTTTTGATTTGAATATACTGGTAGAGGGTATTGATGCCAAAACGCAATCGGGACGTTCCTTTCCCGGGGATCATGGCGTGACGACCTTTATCTATTCTGCGCTGGTTGTCATGCTGGTTAAAAGCCGGTCTCTGGCGACACTGGCAACCTTGTTCGCCCTGGCCAATAATCTGCCCCGGTTGTTTGGTGGTTCTCACTGGCTCAGTGATGTGATTGTTGGCGGCGGCGCCATTACCCTTGTTGTTCTGCCTTTTGCGCTGGCCACACCGTTGCTTCACTATGTGGAAGCAGTGTGGCGCACTATTCTTGGTAAATACTGGAAATTGGTCGCTTAAAATAGAGCGTTGTCTATCTCGGTAAACGATTTGTTTTTAATTTTATCCAACAAGCCTGTGGGATACAATTTAGGCCCGGATTTTTCCAAGTCAGACAGATCAAACCACCGCGCTGTACACATTGTTCCGTCCTGTTCCGAGAATTGAATGACATCCTGGGAGTATAAGGACTGATCAACGAGGAAGATGTTTGATAGGAAAATAATTTCATGACCCGTCACGTCAGGGTGTGAATAGATATTTTCCAGCATATCGGGTTGCCCTGTTAGGATGATTTCTGTCCTGAGCTTTTCAAGGAATTCACGTTTGAGGGCGTCTTGCCAGATTTCGCCATATTCCACTATACCGCCTAAAGGCCGTATACCTTTGATCTCACCCGCATCGTTGAGAATTTCAGAGGCAAGGAGCGCCTTGTCTCGCCATGCAAGTCCAAAGGCTTTTACGCGGATGGA
Organism: Sneathiella sp.; assembly: GCA_016765515.1. Lineage (GTDB taxonomy): Bacteria > Pseudomonadota > Alphaproteobacteria > Sneathiellales > Sneathiellaceae > Sneathiella. The sequence goes on from JAESPT010000334.1 coordinate 4,133, forward strand.
TGTAGAGGGGAGCGAGATGCTCATGGGATTAAAATCCTGTGGTGTAGAGTGTCACTCTACTCTTTGAGAAAACCCGATTGTTTCTTCAAAAGGAAACCCACCCCGCTAATCATTACCCTCTTGGGAAATGCAGACGGGAGTGGGTTGATTTACTATTGAAAGGCTAAATTTATTCAGCGGTTTCCAGTTTGTCCTGTGTGCGCAGCTCAAAATCACTGGCATCATGGCGCTCATGAAGTTGCTCATTCAACTCGCCCCAAGTGCGATTGACCATTTTGCCGCGTTTAACCGCATCGCGTTTTGCTATTTCATTGGTCCATCTGAGAACATTTTTATAAGACGCTGTATCGAGAAATTCAGCGGCGTCGTAGACAATGCCCAGGACTAGGGCACCATACCAGGGCCAAGTAGCGATATCGGCGATGGAATATTCGTCACCGGCTAGATACTGGTTCTCGGCCAAATGGCGATCGAGCACGTCCAGTTGGCGTTTTGTCTCCATGGTGAAACGGTCAATGGGATATTCGAATTTCTCTGGCGCATATTTATAAAAATGGCCAAATCCGCCGCCCAGATAAGGGGCGCTTCCCATCAGCCAAAACAGCCAGTTCAGACATTCGGTCCGCTTGGCCGGGTCTGTGGGAATAAGTGCGCCAAACTTATCGGCA
>JAESPT010000335.1 GCA_016765515.1 Sneathiella sp.
CACTAGGTTATCGGCATCACATTCAATATTGGCGCCCAGATCAAGCATGACCGTTTCCCCTTTTGTTGAGGGGATCATTGAGGCCAATGCAGGTCGCTTAATGCCGGGCAAGGTGCGAAGAGAAAATTTGGCCATCGCCATAAGCGCGCCTGTATTTCCCGCAGACACGACACCGCCGGCCTCGCCATCGCGGACTGCATCAATTGCTAGTCTCATGCTGCTTTTCCGCCCTTTACGCAGGGCATGACCAGGCTTGTCCTCCCCTTTGATCGCTTGATCAGTGTGGCGAACTTCGCAAACCTGCCTTACACTTGGATGGGCATCAAGCAGGGGGTTAAGCCTCTTCTCGTCTCCAATCAACAAAAACCGGGCTTTTGGAAATTGAACACGAACGATGTCCACACCTTTGACAACAATATCTGGGGCATGATCCCCTCCCATCGCATCAAGGGCAATGACAACGTTATCGCTCATACTATCGTCCGGTTATTGTACATTTGGATAATCAGAATAATACCTGACTTAGAGAACTTCCGCAGTATCCAATACTTCACGGTCATCATATTGGCCACAGGAACCGCAAATGTGATGAGGGCGTTTCTGCTCACCGCAATTGGGACATTCCTGAACTTGCGTTCCCACCAATGCGTCATGTGCACGGCGCATGTTGCGTTTTGATTTGGTGGTTTTTTTCTTAGGTACTGCCATTTTCTCGTCTCTCACTCATGCACCCAGAGGGGTGACTGATTAACTCCATGCCGCCAAAAAGACGACATGTCATTTTTTATTCATCAAGTCTTTCAAATTGGCGAAAGGTTTATGAACTTCAGGTTCACGCATCTCCGCCGCCTTTTCAGCATCCCGAAGGACACTGGCATTCTTTGTATTCTCGGTGTCTTGTGCCCGAGGATAAGGGTCCATTGCAAGAGCTATCTGCTCAACAATTGCTTGAACCACATCAATTCGACCTTCCAATATCAATTCCGGCAGGTCTTTTTCGTCCAAACTGACAACATAGTCTGCATCTTCGGCATTGGCCTCTACTTTGTCGAAGGTGTAGCACACCGTGAATTTTTCTTCAATTTTCTGTGCGACTGGTTCCAGACTGATGACACAAGACTGTGTCACTTCTGCCTCCAAGGTTCCCGTCAACTCGATCAGACTTTTGTCTGCCATTCGGTTGAGTGAACCTGACGCGGTCAAAGTAGGCATATCCACAATGGCCAGTCGCGTCACCAGATTCGCACGTTCCTCGTCCGATGCAACAATGCTAAAGACGATCGGTTCTCTGCCCAAACGCTCAACATCAACCCACCGAATGAATTCTTCCCCGGTATCCTGCATTGGATAACTCCTTTTAACGAAAAGTGAACTCAAGTGACCGATTATAGCTGATAATCTTTCAGTCTCTTTGAATCGAAGGCGCGAAAATAGGCGTTTCAGCTCCACGGGTCAACGGCTTTTCCAAAAAGATGGCAAGCAATTGAATTATATAATTAAATTCGTTTTATTGCAGTTGAAACTTGTCAACTATTCTCACGTGTCTTTCCAAATTGGCAAAATTTTACAAACCCCGCCTTTAAGTCCGATGTTTTCTGGTACAACAGAAATTCATCCATCTCTCTTATGTATCCCGCCAAATTAGCAACAGAGTCTGCCTTGGGTCTTTCTTGTAAAGTCCCATAGTGGTTTCTCACAAGTGCCGTTTCTAGAGTTTCGCTCCCCCCATCCAAAGCTGTTTCATAGGCGACAATTCGACCATAAAAAACCTTTGCCATTGCCTTTATGCGTTTTCCAACACTGAGATCACCGACACCGATTTCTCGCAAAGACTGATCCATGTCGGCAAACATCAGATCAAAGACTGCCTGGGAAAGAACTTGAAGATCTTCATCATCACGTTTAAAGCGGCGCATCACCAAAAAGGCATGAAGGGATATCATTTCATAACGGCCATCAATCGTATCCGGAACTTCCGCTTCCAGATAGAAGACCGGCTGCCTCGCTTGCCGGACAATTTCCTGATAAAGCGTCTGTGAGGCTTGAGCATATTGATGGCGCGCAAATAGCTTTTTAAGAATCATTCAGCAACCTGAATCTATTACCAGGAAGTCAATTCCCAGCCCGGCCAGAATTCCGGGAGTTATCTAAAATTTGACATTTACAGTCGAAAAGTGTCAATTATGCTGCATGAATTAGGCGCTTCATAGCCGAGTGTCAACCGGCAGGGGTTTGGATATCACGCAATTCGGACGATATCGGATTGCAGCAAAGTTTCATACACACCATGATTACATTAAGAAACACACTATATATCAGCGCGTTCGCACTGACCTTGGCGGCTTGCGAACCTGTTCATGAAGAAAAAGGCTATCGGCTTGATGCAGAGCAGATTGCAAAAGTAGAAGCTGGTATTGCTACCAAAGATGATGTCATTAATGTCCTTGGCTCACCGTCCAGCGTTGCTACTTTTCCAGAGCAAGGAGAAGCTTGGTATTACATCAGCAAGTCCACTGAACATTTCGCATTTTTGGACAAAACTCTTGTTGACCAGACAGTCATCGTCATAAAATTTGACGAAAATGAAGTTGTCAGTGAAATTAAAAATTACGACAAAGAGGACAGCCGGGAGATCGAAATGGTCGACCGTGCGACTCCGACGGGCGGCAACGAGCTTGGTTTCTTTGAACAAATGTTCGGCAACTTTGGACGTTTCAATACGAACTAGTGAGTTGAGACGAAATCGGATCACAAGTAAAATTGAAAAAGCCCCCGACTAAAATCGGGGGCTTTTCATTTGGATTACCTTCAAATTAGTGGGCTAAAACAGCCAGTAAGAGTAATGCAATGATGTTGGTGATTTTAATCATTGGATTAACTGCTGGCCCTGCTGTGTCCTTATAGGGATCACCAACCGTATCCCCTGTCACTGCAGCTGCATGAGCATCTGTGCCCTTACCACCATGATTTCCATCTTCAATATATTTCTTAGCATTATCCC
>JAESPT010000336.1 GCA_016765515.1 Sneathiella sp.
CCGACCGCAGTTTTCACTGAACCAAACACCGGGTCAGATTTGGCCTCTCTTCGCACGCGCGCCGTAAAAGATGGGGATGTCTACAAAGTCACCGGCAACAAAACATGGATCACTCATGCGGCTCGTGCCGATGTTATGACCCTGCTTGCCCGCACCAACCCGGATGAGCCGGGATATAAGGGACTTTCAATGTTCCTCGCCGAAAAACAGCATATGACAGAGGATGAGGATTTCCCAACCGACGGCATGTCTGGTGGCGAGATTGAGGTTCTCGGTTATCGCGGTATGAAGGAATATGAGCTGGGCTTCGATAATTTCGAAGTTAAAGCGGAAAATCTGCTTGGTGAAGAAGAAGGCAACGGCTTCAAACAGTTGATGAAGACGTTTGAAAGCGCTCGTATTCAGACAGCAGCGCGCGCGCTGGGCGTGGCACAAAATGCCATGGAACTTGGTCTTCGGTATGCGCTGGATCGTATCCAGTTTGGTCGTCCCATCATCGAGTTTCCGCGCGTCGCCGGCAAGCTCGCCTGGATGTCCGTTGAAATTATGATGGCCCGACAGCTCACCTACGCATCCGCACGGTCTAAAGATGAAGGCCGCCGCTGTGATCTGGAGGCCGGCATGGCGAAATTATTGGGGGCTCGCGTCGCCTGGAATGCAGCGGATAATGCCTTGCAAGTTCATGGCGGTAACGGCTTTGCTCTTGAATACCCGATCAGCCGTGTTCTGTGTGATGCCCGCATCCTCAATATATTTGAGGGCGCCGGTGAAATTCAGGCGCAAGTCATCGCCCGCCGCCTTTTGGAAGGTGCGAATTAACGCAACCGGACAATAGAAATTATTTGAAAAGGAGCCTGTTTGGCTCCTTTTTTATTTGTTTTTATTCAAAGTATATGATGCGCTACATCTGAAATGTTGCCTTAGAAAGGCGGTTTTTGAAATAAGAGCCTTTCAATCTCAACTAGTTTTTGACGTATTCCGCTGCAATTCGTAATTCTGTAATATATAACTCTAGCAGTCGGTGGGTGCAGGATGCAAAACCTCAAAGTCATGCGGGCAATTCAAAATAACTCAGAATGGTGTTTGCGTATTTGGCAAAGCCATGGGCTGCCAACGAACAAAACGAGCAAAATATGGAGTTGCCCGGCGAATGTGCCGGATTTCTATCCCAATGCCATAACAATGCAGCCAGTCGATGCACAAACGATCCAACCAATAACGGATTTACAAGTTCAGGAAGAGATTCAAAATTTTAGTCTCAAGGACAGCTTTGGTGACCTGAGCAAATTTGAAGTAGATCTTCGCTGTCTCTTCGAGGCTCATTGGCTCTACCGGTCAAAAGAGATAAATTTGACCGGTGAAAGTCATTTGGATTGGAGGCTGGTGCAATCGGAGGCGGAGCTTCGCCACTGGGAAGAAAAATGGGATACCCGCCAGAATAAGGGTGCCACTATCTTTTACCCGGACCTTTTGACGGATCCTTTGGTTGGTTTTTGGACAGGTTCCAGGGACGATGACGTGAAGGCAGGATATATTTCAAATGAAACGGGTCCGGTTGTCGGAATATCAAACATATTTGGACGCTACGAAGACTGCGTCACACATGCTGCTCTTCAGTTTTCAGATTTGGATATTGTTGGGTATGAAACTGCTGACACAATCATGGAAGCCAAAACCCTGGGATTTGACGTTGTTGGCGATCTCGCCATCTGGATTGCAAATTGAAGACCAAGAGGGACCAATGGAAAGGGCAATCAGGAGACTTGTTCACCTTCAACAGAGGCATTTTTCCCAGGTGTTCTTTCCGTTGGAGTGAACCCTAAAACGGCTGTAATTGTAGCGCCGAGCAGGACAATGGCCCAGCTGAAATATAGCCAAATTAGAAATAAGGGCAAAATTGCCAGGGCACCGTATAGGGCTTGATAGTTGGGAAAATAAAAAAGATAGAGTTTAAAAAAATATTTCCCGACAACAAATAGAGCCGCAGCGAAGGCCGCGCCAATTAAAGCGTGACGTCCTTCAATTTTTTTCTCAGGCACCAATCTATACAAGAGGAACAGCACCAGCAGACACAGGCCAAAGGGGATGAAAAATGTGAAGTAGGCTGCAAGAAAAGAAAGATTCAGGCCACTGGCTTCTTCTGTCAGGCGGGCCAGCCATGTGAATAATGTCAGGCTTGTCGCTAAAGCGATCGGCCCCAAGAGCGTTATCAGAATGTAAGAGGCAATTCGTTTGAAGATGTTGCGGGTTGTTCTGACTTGCCATATTTGAGCAAATATTTTTTCTATACTCGATAAAAGGAGGAGCGCTGTGACCGCCAGTCCTCCGAGCCCCACATAGGTTAAGTTTTGGGCGTTCAAAACCAGATCCTGCAAGAGTTTATGGACTTGGGTAATCATAACCGGGAGGAAATTATTGACGACAAACAAAATCATGTTTTCTTGAAAGGATTTGAATGCGTCAATATGCGTTAGCAGTGCCAAGGCCAGCACTAACATGGGGACAAGTGCCAGCAACGTTTGATAGCTGAGGGCCGTCGCCATTTGCAGGCAATTCTGACGAATGAAATGTTTCCAAATATTCTGGGCCAGGCGGACTGATGTCAACAGCACTTCTCTATTTCCAATTAAACCACATTGATTTCTGAAACCGGCTTGTTGTCGAGCATTCGTTGATACGAAAACCTTTCCAGATTTATTGTCTGATAACTTCCGTTCAGAATCAATTCAGAAATGGCCCGGCCGACAGCCGGGGCCTGCTGTAATCCATGTCCCGAAAAACCATTGGCGAAAAAGAAATTTTGTATCTCCGAGTGAGGCCCCAGGACAGCATTTTGATCGAGTAAATTATACGCATAATGTCCAGCCCAGGCGTTTTCCATCTTGATTGCTTCAAACGCTGGAACTCGATGAGCAAGAATTGGCCAAATATGTTCTTCAAACCAATTGTAATCCACATCAAAGTCAAGGCAATCTGGATCATTAGACGCTTCCGGAGAGCAGCCGGTGATAAATTGCTGGCCTTCGGGGCGAAAATAAACGCCACTTGGGTCAATGGTGAGAGGGCATCTTTCGATTTCGGTTCGGCAGGAAAATGAATAGACAAATCGTTTTTTAGGTCGAACTGCGAGATCTATACCCGCCCATTCAGCAACCGTTGCCGCCTGAACGCCTGCGGCGTTTATGACAAAGCTCGTTTCAATTCGGCCCGCTTCTTTTAACAATACAGCGGTAACTTTAGAGCCCGTAGTCTCTAGATTATATGCTTCGTCTTTTAAATATGAAACGCCTTGCGCGATCGCTTTTTTCCGAAAAGCTTGATTCAAGCCATACGCATCCAGCCATCCTTCGCCTTCAAGGCCAAGGGAACCTCCGGCAAGGTCGGACGTGTTCATCCAGGGATAGGCTCGGGCCAGATCATCCTGATCCAGCAAAGCAACGGGGACCCCTTCACTTTTCTGAATGGAATGGTTGTTGTAAAGAATGGGGATGTTGGAATCTCTCGCTAGAAATAGATATCCTTTTTCTTCAAAATTAACATCGACCGGATCACCGTCTACGCTTAAGTGAGATGAAATACTGCGCAGGAATTCTACCGCAAATTTAGAAATCTGAATATTTTCACGGGTTGAGAACTGTTGACGAATGCCGCCTGCGGAACGGGCAGTTGAGCCTTCCTGATAGCTTGGGTCTTTTTCAATCACTGCAATTTGCATATTTTTTTCAGTTTGGCTGGATAAAAAATAGGCAATGGCCGAACCAACGACGCCGCCGCCGATAATCGTTACATCAAAATTCATTCAGGTATCCGTTATATTTAGGTGCCCTACCGCTTGGAAGGGGCTGTAGAATATGCTATTCGAAAATAATGCTTAACTATCTCATTATTGCGGCCATTGCTGCAACTGCTTTAGTCCTTCTCATTGGCATCATTGCCATGTCCAAGGGCGGAGAATTTAATCGCAAACACAGTAACAAACTCATGCGCTTGCGAATTGCCATGCAGGCCATTGCTGTCTTGTTGATTATGGCCAGTTTTTGGATTGGTTCATCAGGAGACTAATGAAGACGCTATGGTAAAATTGACCAAGATATATACGCGCGGAGGCGACAAGGGGGAAACTTCCCTAGGAACCGGTGTCCGTGTGGGGAAAGATAACATCCGTGTTGATGCATACGGGGATGTGGATGAAACAAACGCCATTATCGGCATGGTCCGGCTTTATGCCGCCGGCGAGGCTGACGACATGCTGAGCCGTATTCAGAATGATCTGTTTGATCTTGGCGCTGATCTTTGTACACCTGAAACAGAAAATCCGAAATATCCACCCCTTCGTATGGTGCAGGAACAGATAGATCGTTTGGAATCTGAAATTGATTCGCTGAATTCAGAACTTGACCCCCTCAATTCGTTCATCCTTCCAGGTGGTTCGGTTGTGTCAGCCCATTTACACCATGCTAGGACAGTTTGTCGCAGGGCAGAACGGCGTATGGTTGAGCTTTCGACAAATGAAAAAATTAATGCAATTTCAATCGGTTATGTGAATCGGTTGTCGGATTTACTGTTTGTGCTGGCACGGTATCAGAATGAAAAGGGAGCGAATGATGTTTTATGGGTCCCCGGCGCGAATAGATAGCCTTTTAAACACAGATTTTGTCGTATAAAAGAACGGTTGGGGTCAACGAATAAAAAGGCACCGTATGTGATTTGACAGAATGTTATTTGCAAATTATTGTGCACTGCCGAAATAACTAGTGAAACACCCCCCCTTAACGGATGCAGGTGGCGTAACAATCCTGCAGGACCGAAGGGCCAATTTGGCTTGGGAGATAACCGATCCATGAAAGTTCTCGTCGCTGTAAAGCGTGTCGTCGACTACAATGTGAAGATCCGTGTTAAAGCGGACAACACAGGTGTAGAACTCGCAAACGTTAAAATGTCTATGAATCCATTCGACGAAATTGCCGTCGAAGAAGCACTTCGCCTTAGAGAAGCTGGCAAAGCAACAGAAGTTGTTGTTGTTTCAGTTGGCCCGCAGGCCGCCCAGGAAACCATCCGCACAGCCCTCGCAATGGGCGCGGATCGCGGTATATTGGCGAAAACTGAGGATGAAGTAGAACCATTAGGCGTTGCTAAAATCTTCAAAGCCATTGCCGAAGAAGAAAAAC
>JAESPT010000337.1 GCA_016765515.1 Sneathiella sp.
ATATTGGATTTATCTCAAAAGAACAAAGAAAACGTGTTCAGGACTATTATCAGAACAAGGGACAGGAGACTGTCTGCTATTATATTGACATCGACAAAGAAACACGATGGCAAAGGGTTCATCACAGAAATACAATTCAGCCGGAATCTTTTCAGTTTCACGTATCGAAAGAAATTTTTGATTTCTTCGATACCGTCTTCGAACCTCTGGATGAAGAAGAAAAAAAACACGCGATTATCATAACTGATTGACTAAAACTTACTCTCTCAATCAGAAATTCGCACAACCGTGTATATTATATTTCTCGCCATAGGTGCTTTAAATGTATAGGATTGCTACCTATATTGAACATCAACGAGATATCTTAGGGAGAATAATAATGTCAAAAGTATTCCTTGTCGTTGGTCCAGCTGGCTCTGGTAAAACTACATTTTCAAAAGATTTGGCGTCGCGCGAGGATGCGCATATATTTTCTGTCGATGATTGGTTGAACACCCTTTTTATGATGGATATGCCAAGTGAACAGCCCTATAAATGGGCAAGGGAACGGGCGGGTCGAATAGAAAAACAAATTCTTTCCGAAGCTTTGAAACTTCTGGATAAAAGACTTAACGTCATTCTTGATCTGGGTTTCTTTTCCAAAGAACAGAGAAAACGGGTTCCGGAATTCATCCGTAGTCATGGCCATGAAGCAATTACCTATTTCCTGGACGCTGAACCTCTCACCAGATGGGAGAGAATAGAAGCGCGGGATACGGCTAAAACCGTTACGTTGAACATTCCTGTCACCCGAGATGTTTTCGATTTTTGCGAAACCATCTTCGAACCATTGGACGAGGAAGAAAAAAAACGGGCTATGGTTTATAACGGTTAAACCACAAATTCCTGCGCTATCAAATTATTCCGCTGATTGACAAATCGGCGGACTTTTCATGCCTGCGACAAAATCGCCCCTTGTTCCCCATTTCCCTTTTCTCTATATACAAGACCAAATTCGTCTGTTATTAAATATTGAAATCAGACTAAATTAGTACGATATTGATATTACCATGATAAAACTCAGCAAAATGACCGATTACGGCGTTGTCATCATGTCCGAGATGGCAAAGATTGAAGGGCGGACTATGACCGCCCCTGATCTTTCTCTGCATACTGGCCTAAAGGTCCCCACCGCCGCCAAGATCCTTCGTGTTCTGGCAAAAAGTGGCCTTTTGAGCTCACTGCGCGGCGCACATGGGGGATATCGGTTAGATCGGCACCCGAAAAGTATTTCCATCGCGGAAATTGTTCGCGTAATGGAGGGACCTGTTGCCGTGACATCCTGTGTCGATGAAAGTCATGACAATTGTTCTGTAGAAAGTTGCTGCCCTATGCGTGGCGGGTGGGACAAGATTAATCGGGCAATAAATGCTGCGATGGAAGAAGTTACACTGTCCGACATGTGTCAGGACACAGCAGCCCCCTATACCCCAAAGGTGCGCGCGGGAAATGAACCCAACGCCCCGATAATTGTGACGGAGTAAGAGATGGCTATAAGCCAAGAGACCGTGGAACAGGTAGCCTCTGTTGCGGAAAAATATAAATACGGTTTTGTCAGCGATATCGAAGCGGATACCGCCCCTTTAGGCTTGAACGAAGATATCGTACGATTTATCTCTGCCAAGAAGGAAGAGCCTGAATGGTTGCTGGAGTGGCGGTTAAAAGCCTACCGCTATTGGCTGACCATGGAAGAACCTACTTGGGCGAATGTAGATTATCCAAAAATCGATTTTCAAGATATCTACTATTACTCAGCGCCAAAAACCAAAGACAAGCTCAAAAGTCTGGATGAAGTAGATCCTGAAATTCTTGAAATCTACAAAAAACTCGGCATTCCCCTGAAGGAACAGGAAGTTCTCGCCGGTGTTGAAGGCGCCTACAATGTGGCTGTGGATGCCGTTTTTGACAGCGTATCCGTTGCGACGACCTTCCGTGAACGGCTTGAAAAAGAAGGGGTTATCTTCTGCCCCATTTCAGAAGCGGTAAAAAACCACCCTGAACTTGTGAAGAAGTATCTGGGATCTGTGGTCCCCTATACAGATAACTACTATTCCGCACTGAATTGTGCCGTCTTCACCGATGGATCCTTCTGTTACATTCCAAAAGGCGTGAGATGCCCGATGGAACTGAGCACGTATTTCCGTATTAATGCGGCTCAAACAGGACAATTCGAGCGGACCCTTATTATCGCAGACGAAGATAGTTATGTGAGTTATCTGGAAGGCTGCACCGCCCCGATGCGCGATGAGAACCAGTTGCACGCTGCCGTTGTTGAGCTGGTCATGCATGACAATGCCGAGATTAAATATTCAACGGTTCAGAACTGGTATCCAGGCGACGAAAATGGCATTGGCGGTATCTACAATTTCGTGACGAAACGGGCTGCCTGTAGAGGTGTGAATTCCAAAGTGTCCTGGACACAGGTGGAAACCGGCTCGGCCATAACCTGGAAATATCCATCCTGTATCTTGCAAGGGGATAATTCCGTTGGTGAATTTTATTCAATTGCCATCACCAACAACATGCAACAAGCAGACACCGGTACCAAAATGATCCATCCGGGCAAAAATACGTCGAGCACGATCATCTCCAAGGGTATTTCTGCGGGACGGGCTCAAAGTACCTATCGCGGGTTAGTGCGCATGGGACGGAAAGCCGAGAATGCGCGCAATCATACGGTCTGCGACAGTTTGCTTATTGGTGATAAATGTGGCGCCCATACGGTTCCCTATATTGAGAACCAAAGCCGCACGGCCAAGATCGAACATGAAGCAACCACCTCCAAAATAAGTGAAGAGCAATTATTTTATTGCCAGCAGCGAGGACTGTCCGAAGAAGAAAGCATGGCGCTTATCGTCAATGGTTTCTGTAAGGAAGTGCTGCAGAAGCTGCCCATGGAATTTGCCGTTGAAGCCCAGAAGCTGGTGGAAATCAGCTTAGAAGGTAGTGTCGGTTAATTGATTTAAAAGAAAGACTTAAATGTCTTTTCTAATAGTTAAGGTTAGAGCTGAATAATGTTAGAAATTAAAGATCTCCGTGCGACAGTTGACGGAAAAGAAATCCTGAAAGGCATCAACCTCACCATTAACCCCGGTGAAGTTCATGCGGTTATGGGACCAAACGGCGCTGGAAAAAGCACGTTGTCTTATGTGCTGTCTGGCCGGAGCGGATATGAGGTGACAGGCGGATCTGTGATCTACAAGGGCCAAGACCTGCTTGAATTGTCCGCAGATGAGCGGGCCTGCAGAGGTATTTTTCTGGCCTTTCAATATCCCGTGGAAATTCCGGGTGTTGCCTCAGCGACCTTTATGAAAACGGCCTTAAATGCCCAGCGGAAATTCCGCGGCGAAGATCCGTTGGACGCCATGCAGTTTCTAAAACTCGTGCGATTGAAAACAACCGAACTTGGCATTAAAGATGACATGCTGAAACGCCCGGTAAATGTCGGTTTTTCCGGCGGTGAAAAGAAACGCAACGAAGTTCTGCAAATGGCCTTATTTGAGCCAGACTTGATGGTATTGGACGAGACAGATTCCGGCCTTGATATTGATGCGTTAAAAATCGCAGCGGATGGCGTGAACCGATTGCGGAGCCCTGAACGTTCTTCTTTGATTATCA
>JAESPT010000338.1 GCA_016765515.1 Sneathiella sp.
AAAATCGAATTGCCATTCGACTGAGGCAACCCTCACGATCTGTGGTTTTGAACTTCCTCAGTCTAGCTTGGGTTGGAGACGGCGGACTTACGCTTTGGTCATGAGCTCAAACAGAACTAGATTGGTAGTATGAGAGCGCTCCGACTAGGATGAGTGCTTCGTATAATCACTAAAAAGGGTGCTTGATAAACATAGATGATAATGACGTAATAAATGTTGTATTGTATGACCCTATGATTTACGAGTGAGACACGTAAGTGAGACATTGATCAACCTAGCTGTTGTCAAAACTTAGGCATATCAATGCATTGACGCTATGGCGGCGTTTCCCTCTCCCTCCGCCATTTATTTCTCAATGTACGTCTGAGCCAGATTTCCCCTGCCACCAAATAAACAATTAACTTGCGCGGAGTTTACCTCTAAATTCCGGTGATGAATTGGATCCTTTATATTCTCAAATGCGGTGATGGTAGTCTTTATACGGGGATCACCAATGATTTGACGAAGCGCGTGTTGGCCCATGAAAACGGGACGGGGGCGAAATACACCAAGGGTCGGCAGCCTTTCACCGTTGTCTACCAGGAAAAATGTACTGATCGAAGTTCTGCCTCCAAGCGGGAATTGCTGGTGAAAAAGCTGAACAAAAAGCGGAAGTTGGATTTAATTCAGTCGCAAGGGTGATTATTCGTCTTTCACAAAATTTCGTCTTGCCAGGGCCTTCATTCTATCAATGTATTTCTCCTGTGACCAACCACAGTCAAGGGTCAACTGTTCCCAATTGCGGATGGAGAGAAGTGTCCAAAGGAGATCTGTGGCGTCCTCTGGCGGATGATCAGGCGATAACATATTGTCGCGACTGAGCGCCTCGATGGCTGCTTTGCAGCCCTCCTTCATCGCCTGCATTCGATTGTCCCAAGCCTCAGCTGCCGCGTCGTCGGTGTCCCGCATGGCGAGGAGTGCTTTGGCGATCCCGTATATTTCGGGGATATAGTGGCCCCATGCGTCAATATAGGCATCTAACCGTTGTTGCCCGGTTTCCGCTGTGCGGCTGGAGGTAAGGCGATCATCAGTCCCTTTTATTTCATCGAGATAAAGGGTTGTTGCGATCAAAAGTTCGGCCCGAGTGCTGAAATGCAGATAGAGCGCTTGACGGCTGATACCGGCCAGTTTGGCAATATCACTCATGCGCACATCTTTGCCCTGGCTCGCTTCCAACAGACCCAGGGAGGCTTTCAAAATTCGATTTCTGGTTTCGGTATTTTTGCTTGACATAGTGTCAAGTAGCATCATATTGAGAAAGCGTCAACTTGACACGGTGTCAAGTAAACAGGAGAAAACCATGAAACTTGTTATTTTTGGAGCAACGGGGAAAATCGGTCGCAATCTTATTGATCAGGCGTTGTCTCAGGGCCATCAGGTCACTGCCTTCACTCGTACGCCCGATAAACTGACTGAAATCCATGAAAATCTGCGGGTGAAACAGGGGGATGTGCTGGACTCCGCTTCTGTGCGGGATGCAGTCCGGGGGCAGGACGGGGTGCTGTGTGCGCTGGGAATGCCGCTGATGAACAAAGAAGGATTACGGGAAAAAGGCACCAACATCATCATCCAGATTATGGAAGAGGTGGGGGTGAAGCGGCTTGTCTGTCTGTCCGGGCTTGGGGCCGGCGACAGTTGGAGTATATTGCCGCTTCATTATAAATATCTCATCGTTCCGCTGTTTATGCGTCATCTCTATGCAGATCATGAACGCCAGGAAAGCCTTGTTAAAAAGAGCCTCCTCGACTGGATCATTGTGCGCCCGGGAAGTTTCATAAAAGGAGCACAAACCGGCCAGTATCGCCACGGATTCACGGTCGCTGATGAGCCGGCAAGGCTTAAGGTATCTCACGAAGATGTCGCCCATTTCATGCTCAAGCAATCTGCAGAGAACACCTATCTGCGCCAAACGCCAGCGTTGTCTTATTGAATTCAAATATTTGTCGGATCTATCCCTTTATGGAGGATTAAAATGACGTCCACCTGGTTTTTCGTTCTCCTTGAGATCTCTGTTATCGCGTGCGGACTGGTCTCAGGTGTCTTCCTGACATTTTCGGATTTCGTCATGAGATCACTGGACGGCGCAAAGACCTCCGCTGGGGTTGAGGTCATGCAGGTGATCAACCGTGAAGTCTTCAGGACGGTGTTCATGGTCTTGCTTTTAAGCATGTCAGCCCTCTCACCCTTTCTAATGGGATATGCGTACTTTCGTATTGCTGGGCCCACATCTGCGTTGATTATGATCGGTGGTGCTCTTTATTTTGCCGGCGTGTTCGGAGTGTCCCTTATTTTCAATGTCCCGATGAATAATCACCTTGATACCAAGGGCCATTCAAGTCCTGAAGCTGCGACTTATTGGACGACTATCTATTTCCCGCAGTGGACGTTCTGGAACTATGTCAGAGCTCTTGCCTCTGCAGGGTCGGCGATCTGTTTTCTCATTGCCGGTGTATGGCTTGCTCAAGGGGGATGATCGCTTGATGACAGGAGGAGAATGGAGCGGCAGCCCTTGCATGGATGAACGCTCGTGATAGACTGTCTCTTATGGCATCTTTTTTTACAAAATTGTTTGGTGGCGGAAGCCCCAAAGAACCCCCTAAACCCGTTCAGGAAGATCCCGTTTCCTATCTGGGTTTATCAATCATTTGTGCCCCACAAAAGACCGCGGACGATCAATGGCGACTGTCCGGGCATATCTTGAAGACCAGAGACGACGGTGACTTGGAACGGATTTGGTCCGGGTGGATACTTTTACGTCCCGGGACGAAGCGGTTAAATATACGTTGCAAAAAGCAAAGCAGGTTATCGATCAGCAGGGCGAGCAACTGTTTGCGGATGGGGCCGCTACGGGGCGGGCGTGAGGCTCAAGAATGACATTCCGTGCAATCGCTTGACCCCAGCCAGAAAATCACCACACTCTCTGTAAATAAAAATAAAAAAGTCGGAGTGATGGCATGACGGACAAAATCTTTCAGGACCTTAAAGAAATTGATGTGGCCAGCTTTATTGCAGGTCCCGCCGCCGCGACCATTATGGCTGATTTCGGCGCCGAAGTGATCAAGATTGAACCTCTGTCCGGAGATGGATATAGGGAAGCGCTCAGTGGTCCGGGATATCCGGTCAGTGACTATCCCCATCACTGGAATGTGGATAATCGTTCAAAAAAAGGACTGGCGCTGGATTTGAAATCTTCAGGCGTCCTG
>JAESPT010000339.1 GCA_016765515.1 Sneathiella sp.
AAAATGATATAACCAAGGCCGCCCGCGCCTTCTTTACGGGCCCAATCGTTCATCTTGTCAAAGAAACTCCGCGCTTTTGAACCGGCCCCTGGCGCAGGAATGGCCCGAACAACAGATCCTTTTTCAACGGCCCCTGCAAACAGACCAAACCCGGAACCCCGGAAGACGTCGGTCACATCGGACAGAAGGATCGGGTTTCTCAGATCTGGCTTGTCAGAGCCATATTTTAGCATGGCTTCCTGGAACGGAATTTTTACGAAGGGTGTCACGACTTTTCTGTCGCCGGCAAAGTCCTGAAATACCTTTGTCAGTACAGGCTCAACAACGTCAAAAACGTCTTCCTGAGTAACAAAAGCCATTTCAATATCGAGCTGGTAAAACTCACCAGGGCTTCTGTCTGCCCGCGCATCCTCATCGCGAAAACAGGGGGCAATCTGGAAGTAACGATCGAAACCGGACATCATGATCAATTGCTTGAACTGCTGCGGCGCTTGCGGTAACGCATAAAACTGACCTGGATGCATTCGGCTAGCCACCAAAAAGTCCCGGGCGCCTTCCGGTGAGGACGCAGTCAGAATTGGTGTCTGAAACTCCATAAAGCCTTGCTCAACCATATTGTTGCGAAGCGCAGCAATCACATTCGAGCGGAGAATAATGTTGTTGTGAAGACGCTCCCGGCGCAAATCCAGATAGCGATGACGCAAGCGAATATCTTCTGGATACTCCTGCTCCCCAAAAACGGGCATTGGCAAATCATCTGCGGCGGATAGCAGTTCAAAATCTTCGATATCAATTTCAATCTGTCCTGTTGGCAGGTTCGGATTGATTGCGTCTGCACTTCTGGCGACCACTTTACCGGTGATTGTTATGACACTTTCAGATCGGGCGGCTTCCACTTGTTTAAAGATAGGAACGTCCGTTTCGATCACACCTTGGGTAATCCCGTAATGGTCCCGCAAATCGACAAACAGCAAATTCCCGTGATCTCTTTTACGGTGGACCCAGCCAGAAAGGCGGACCGTTTTTCCAACGTCACTGTCGCGAAGTTCGGCGCAAGTATGAGTACGATAAGAATGCATCAGGGTTCTCTTAAGCTTATTTTCAGGAACATTTACCCAAAATCGGGTATCAAGACGCTTGTATTACATTCTTTTTTGACGTACGCCAACCTTCCTTTGAACATAAAAATAGACTAACCTCTCCAATAGTTCAGAGATGAAGGATCATTCACAGTTATTTTTAGTGTTTTTGGGCCTGGTTCCAAGGAAAAGAGCAAAAAGAATTCAATGCAAATAGTAAAAACAACCGACAGCCTTGCTGACCCCTGTGATCGCCTGTCAAATCACTCCTATGTCACAATTGATACTGAATTTTTGAGAGAAAGCACCTTCTGGCCCGAGTTGTGCCTGGTGCAGATTGCCAGTGATGACGAAGCTGCGATCATTGATCCCCTGGAAAACGGCATTGAACTCAAACCCCTCTTTGATCTTATGCAAAATCAGAATGTCTTAAAAGTCTTTCATGCGGGCCGGCAAGATCTGGAGATTTTTCACCATCTTTCCGGAGACGTTCCCAAACCGATTTTTGACACCCAAGTTGCCGCGATGGTCTGCGGATATGGGGAATCTGTTGGGTATGACACCCTGGTTGCCAAAATCACCGGCGTTGGGATCGATAAATCTTCCCGCTTCACAGACTGGTCACGTCGTCCTTTAACAGACCGACAGCTTGAATATGCGCAAGCAGACGTTACCCATCTTCGCGATGTTTACGCAAATTTGAAAAATAATCTGGAAAGTACGGGCCGCGCCGATTGGCTGACCTCAGAAATGAAAGTCCTTGAATCCCCTGATACCTATTTCATACCGCCTGAGAATGCCTGGAAAAGAATAAAGGCACGGACGAACAAACCACGTCTTTTGGCCATTTTGCAATCGATTGCTGCATGGCGGGAAAAACAAGCTCATATTCAGAATATCCCCAGAAACCGGGTTATCCGGGATGAAGCCCTGCTGGAAATTGCAGCCAATCCTCCCCGCAATGCTGAAAAGCTCTCTCATGTGCGCGGAATTGGTAAGAAATTTGCGGAAGGAAAAATGGGCATTGGTCTTCTTGCGGCGATTGAGCAAGGCCGCGCGACCCCGGAGAAAGAATGTCCGATTGTTCCTCAAAAATCTCATTTACCAAAAGGACTTGGCCCTTTGATGGATCTTTTGCGAGTTCTCCTGAAAACTCGATGCGAAGAAAATGATGTGGCCCAGAAACTAATCTGCAACACCAGTGATCTTGAAAAGATTGCGGCTGACAGTGGAGCAGACGTCCCTGCCCTTAAAGGCTGGCGATATGAGGTTTTTGGGAAAGATGCACTGGCTCTGAAAGATGGCAAAATCGCCTTTACGGCAGATAACAACAAAATCAGGATTATTGATCTTCAACAATCCTGATCATGTGACTTTTATTAAGTACCTTTGCAAGAGCCGCCAGCCGTTTTTCAGCGTGAACTCCCAATAGAACGGAGAGTTCAGCCGGGATCTCAAGCGTAATACGACTGTCTGTTGATGTCAGTTTTGTCTGCGGCAGAATTCCCTGTGTCCCGCCACTCAACGTCTGAGACAGACGCAAGGCTAGCCCCACGCTTAACGCATGCTGTTTATTGTCATCCGGAAGGAGAGAAAGAGCGCCTTCTGCAGCTGCGCCTTCAAGATTTCCTTTATATCGAGCATAGACGGCAAGAGCGACTATGGCCCGCCCTTTATGACCGATTCCACTAAAGGGCGCTCTGAAAATACGGCGATATGCCTGTGCCGCCCGATAATCACTGCTCATTGACCAGGCGATATCCGATAACGTGGCGGCGGCAAGTGCAAGCCGTTGTCCCTTATCTCCCAAATGAACAAAAGCAGGTTTCATCCAGTTGTATATCTCTTCGCCATGCTCGGCAAAACGCCCTTCCCGCGCCGCCATATCCCGGCAGGTCTCCAGCAAAGGATCCCGTTTACGCACATCTTTCTTCTGCTCCGAATAAAGCATCCCTTCGCGCAAGCCATTGGCTGAAAAAACAACGCTTTTGGGTTCAATCACGTTAAACAGCTGATCCATAATCAGGGCGGCGGTGCGAATAGTGCCTACCCGTGATTTAGAGACAAGGGGAACTTCCAGTAATTCCGCTTCTGATTTTGAAATAATCTCCTGAACCAAGAGCCGCATATCAGCAAAAGGAAGCTTATAATTGTGGATAATGTTGAGAGGATGATTAATTTTTGAAATATGGTAGCGCGCCAAAGCACGCCAAGCCCCGCCAACCACGTAAAAATTCTTGCCTTTAATGGTATCCAGCCACTCCAAGTCCGAAAAATATTTTTGCAGATAGGATTTAAGTTCTCCATCCTCCATATTCATCCGAGATAATCGAAGGGCGCCCAATGGCAAGGTTGCTGTATCCCCGGTTTTATGATCGCCGACACGAACCAATTCCAGGCTCCCTCCTCCCAGATCGCCAACGAGGCCATCTGCAAAAGGCATCCCCGAAAGCACACCGAGGCCTGCAAACCTGGCTTCCTGTTTGCCGCTCAACACCTGAACGTTAAGATCGCATTCCTGCTCGATTTCCGCGACAAATTCCGAACCATTAGTCGCTTCACGCACAGCGGCTGTCGCCGCGACAAAGACCCGGTCTATTCCCATATGGTTGACCAAAGCGGTATAGCGGCGCAACGCTCTCATCGCTTCTTCCATGGCCCTTTGGCCCAAGAGTTGGGAGTGACCGAGGTCTCCGCCCAATCCGCAGAGGACCTTCTCGTTAAATTTTGGCAGAGGAACACGTGACGGCCCATCATAGACAACGAGACGAACAGAATTCGATCCGATGTCAATCACTGCGGTCAGGTTGGGCGAAGACTTAACTGCTGGATCAAGTCTTCGGTCTCGATTGTCCAATATATCCTGCACGTAATCCACTCTTTGGTTTTAGCTGGGCGGTATCAACTTCGGAACCGGGTTGGCTACTTTTAATGCTTTTCCACGACCAGATAAAGACGGATTAGTTAAAAAATAGTTATGAGAAGAGAAAGGTTCCTTACCGACGGCTTGTCTTTCATATTCCCCATTCGCGTGCAAAGTCCAGGATTGCTGGTCATCCTTCATATAGGCAACCATGATTTGGTCGAGAACCTGCCGGTGCACCGTTTCATTCGTAATCGGGACGAGCGCTTCAATACGACGGTCGAAATTCCGTTGCATCCAATCCGCTGAAGAAATAAAAACCTTCGCTTGTCCTGAAGGCATTTCTTCGCCATTTCCGAAACAAACAATACGGGAATGTTCCAGAAATCGACCAACAATACTTTTTACGTGAATATTCTCAGAAAGGTTCTTTATGCCGGGCCGCAAACAGCAGATTCCACGAACAACCAGGCGAATATCAACCCCTGCATTGCTTGCTTCATACAGTTTATCAATAATGACCGGATCAACCAACGAGTTGAGTTTCGCCCAGAGAGAGGCTGGTTTGCCCTCCTTGGCAAAATCAATTTCCTTATCGATCATCTCAATCAAGGAATCCCGCAGGCTATATGGCGATAGGAATAGCTTCGAAAGC
>JAESPT010000340.1 GCA_016765515.1 Sneathiella sp.
AGCTGGATAGAGCACTAGACTACGAATCTAGGGGTCGGGAGTTCGAATCTTCCCCGGTGCGCCATTTCTCTCAAAAAGATTGATTATCTGGTATATTTCGCACATCGCTTGTTAAATATGATCACCTCTTGTGCTGTCTTTTTGCGATATAAACACCGCAACCGATTACGAGTGCGATTCCGATCCAGGTTGAAAAGTTGGGGAAGTCTCCGAAGACAACAACGCCAAAAATTGTCGCACTGACAATTTCCGCATAGCTAAACGGAGCAAGTTGGGAGACGTTACCGGCTTCAAAGGCTTTAATAATGAAAAAGTGGCTGAGGGTTCCCAATAAACCCATTGCAAGCATGAGCAGCCAACCGTTCAAGTTGGGCATGGTCCAACTGAAGGGAAGGGCAACTGTCATAACCACTGTGCCGACAAGGGCGGTAAACAGAAGGGTGTCGAGGGGAGAGGAAGACGTGGAAAGTTTTCTTGTAAGCAACAAGTAAAAGGCATAAAAGCACGCTGATCCAAGGGCAAGGCAATACCCCAGAAATTCTCCCTCATTGTCAGGTTTCAAGATGAAGAGTGTCCCCGAAAAACCAACCAGAACGGCAACCCAGCGATGATATCCAACTCTTTCGCGTAAAAATATCGGGGCTAATGCGGTCATGATTATGGGGGATACAAAAAAAACGGCTTTTCCGTTGGCAAGGGGAATAAAAAACAGAGCGGCAAAAAAGAAGGCTGTATCACCGAGTAAGAAAAAAGCCCTCAAAATCTGAAGACCTACCCTTTTCTGTTTTAGTTTCGGCTTTTGTCCAAATAGAATGAACAGAGGCAACAGAGTGAGCAAATGAAAAAAATAACGGGCCCAGACAACCTGACCTATCGGGTAGGATGCGACCAGTATTTTTGCGGTACCGTCCATTAACGGCACCAATAGCATAGCCAAAATCATATAAACGGGTGCTACGGAAGATGAGTGCCGCACGTTCTTGCCAAGGAAAGTCATTTCCCTTTTCTACGGAGAATATGCCAACAGATCAATGGTGTGTTATGCGTACCCGTTCCGCCTCACCGGGCAAATGATCCGTCATGGTCGTTGGCTGGAAATCAGCAAACATGCGAAGTTTTGTGACTTTGCCGTCTTCCATAGTCCAAATTTGCATCCAGTTTGACGTCCATGTAGCGCCGTTTGCGAGCATTTGGCACTTTAGGTCTCCTCTGACAATCATCTTGTTTTTCTCATGGTGATAGTCAACAGGGGTGATATAGGAAAATTCAAGAAACTGTTTGCAAATGTTGAGGAAGTTTGTCGCGCCGCTCTGACCCATAAAAGTAGCGGCAAAACTGTCTGAATAGAGCTGATTGCCGAGGCAAATGTGTATTTCCGCATCCTCCTTTATTAATGGTAGGAGTTCTTCCGTTGCACCCAAATGAATTTTTCCAAGAAAATAGTCAATTAGTTCTTCGTTTTGTTGTTTTGTCACCTTGGTCTCCCAGTCACATACGATACATGATACTGAGGCGTGCAATACTACTAATAAAGATACAACTACTATAGTTAACCATAATGCAAAGCGCGTAGAAACAAAGAAAAAAAACCTCGAAAACAAAATTATTTTCGAGGTTTCTTATGTTGTTATTTTATTTCAATGATTTAGCTTGCTTGTTGTAAAAGATTCCAAACCTTTAAAGGGGTCGCAGGCATATCAATATGGCTAATACCTCTATCCTTTAAGGCTTCAATGGTCGCATTAATGATTGCTGGCGGTGCGGCAATGCATCCGGCTTCACCGCATCCCTTTACGCCCATGGGATTCATCGTGCAGGGAACTTCGATGGTTTCATAGAGAAGGTCGAGGGGGATATCGTCGGCCCTTGGCATTCCGTAATCCATAAAGGAACCTGTCAGCAATTGCCCGTCATCGGCATAGACTGTATTTTCAGTAAGCGCTTGACCAATACCTTGTCCGACGCCGCCGATAACCTGATGGCGCACAAGGGCCGGATTCACAATCGTGCCAAAATCATCGACAATAATATAACGGACCACGTCAATTGCGCCTGTTAAAGGATCAACTTCCACTTCTGCAATATGACACCCATTCGGATAGGTAAAGGCTTCCACGGTAAAGCTTGCTTCACTGTCCAGTCCTTCTTCCAAACCTTCAGGGAGTTGTCCCAAGCCGCGCGCCCGTTGAGCCATTTCAAGAATACCGATTTTGCGGTCGGTTCCAGCAATGGAAAAGGTTCCGCCGTCCTCAGCGGAAAATTCGATATCTGCGACGGCGGCTTCCAGGAAATGACCGGCTAGTTGCATCCCTTTATCAATAACCTCATCACTCGCGGCGTGAATGGCCGGGCCCTGGGTGGTTAGGGAGCGGGATCCCCCTGTGCCGCCGCCAGCTTTGATTTTGTCCGTATCGCCCTGAATAATTCGAATATTCTCAAAGGGAACACCGAGTCGCTCAGCCAAGACTTGCGCATAGGCAGTTGAGTGACCCTGTCCTGAAGATTGAGTACCCACAGCCAGTGTTACGATGTCATTGTCTTCAAATCGAATAGTGGCCGTTTCCGTCGGATTGCCCGCTGTTGCTTCAATATAAAAGCACATGCCTTTACCGCGGATCTTACCATTTGCCTCGGACTGGGCTCTTCTTGTTTCAAAATCTGACCAATTCGAGTTTTCGAGAGCCTTGTCCATAACCCGTTCAAATTCGCCGCTGTCATAGACACACCCTGTTGCGGTTTTGTACGGGATTGCTTCAACCGGAATGAAATTGCGCCGCCTGATTTCTTCCGGCTCCAGGCCGAGCTCCATCGCCGCAACATCCATCAAACGTTCGATGACGTAGATGGCTTCCGGACGACCAGCACCGCGGTAAGCGTCCACAGGCACTGTATTGGTGAAGACACCGACGACGTGATAATGCAGCGCCGGAATATCATAGACCCCCGGGAGTACTTTAACCGCTGCCATGGTTGGGATCATCGGTCCAAAGGTGGACAGATAAGCTCCAAGATTGGCATGGGTTTTTACGCGCATTCCAAGGATGTTATGATCAGCGTCAAAGGCAAGTTCTGCTGTTGTTGCATGATCGCGCCCTTGCGTGTCAGACAGAAAAGCATCACTTCGTTCCCCCATCCATTTGATCGGACGGCCAATTTTGCGAGACGCCCAAACCGTCACCGCACATTCTGAATAGAAAAACAGCTTCATGCCGAACGCGCCGCCCACATCGGGGGTAATGACACGAAGGTTATCTTCAGGAATATGAAGTATTTTACCGGCAAGGAGAGATTTTAGTACCCATCCGCCTTGCGTGCCCATATGGACGGTCATTTTCTCCGCGGTGTTATCCCAATCAGCGATGAGGCCGCGGGGTTCCATGGAATTGACAATAACCCGGTTATTAATCAAATCAACGGACGTAACATGAGTTGCTGCACTGAAAATATCATTCACTTCAGTTTCAGAGCCCTGTTCCCAATCGAAAACTGTATTATTCGGAGCATCTGCATGGACTTGCGGCTGCCCAGCACCGGCCGCAGTCGCTGTATCAACAACTGCATCTTTTTCTTCAAAATCAACATTTATCAGTTCAGCTGCATCTTTCGCTTGGCTCAACGTCTCCGCAATAATAAAAGCGATATTATCGCCTACATATTTGACTTCATTTGTTGCCAAAACAGGATGTCCTGGATCTGCACGGCCACTGCCATCGCGGTTCTTTATTGGGATCATGCAGGGGAGTTCATTGGCATCATCCGCTTCAAGTTCCCCTCCGGTAATAATGTCTATAACGCCAGGAGCCTGTTTTGCCTCCTCCAGATCAACGGACAGGATTTTCCCATGTGCAACCGGAGAGCGCAGCATATATCCAAAAGCTTGATTTTCTAGAGTTATGTCATCTGTATATTGACCATTTCCGGTAATGAGCCGATGATCTTCAACACGATCTACTGATTGGTTTACGCCAAATTTTACCATTCTCTGCGTCCATCTTTTGTTATGGGTGTCACGCAAGAAGTGACACCGGCATTACAGATTATTGTTAAGCGCTCACGAGTAAACGTCAAGCAAAGGATCATCAGGTCTTGGGGTTTTCCCAGACGATGCCATCTTCCGTCAGTGAGGTGATTTCGTCTTCAGTATATCCTATCTCTTTTAGGATGTCGCGGCCATTTGCGCCAAATCCTGGGGGCGCGGATCGAACGGCACCTGGTGTGCGGCTCATCTTTACGGGGATGCCTGTGCCTGAATAGCCGTCTAATTCAACCACCATTTCGCGGTGTTTCGTATGGGGGTGATTTAGCGCTTCTGGAACGGTCATCGCCGCGCCTGCTGGAACGCCGGCTTCCAGTAGCATGGTTGCAAACTCGATACCTTCTTTGTCAGCAAGTGCTTCATTAAGGAGGGCATTAAGTTCTTGGCGATGTGCGAGCCGTGCAGAGTTATCAATAAATCTTGGGTCTTCCGGGATGTCAGATAGTTTCAGGCTTGCACAAAGCTTTCGAAACTGGCCGTTATTTCCAATTCCCAAAAAGACCGGTGTTGTTGCGGTTTCATATAAGTCATAGGGCGCAATATTGGGATGAGAGTTGCCGGTTAAACGCGGAGCATTTCCACTCATCAGATTGTTGGGGGCATGGGGATGCTGAAGTTGAATGCCGGTGTCGTAAAGAGAGACTTCAACGGACTGTCCCTTGCCGGATACATGCCGTTCATTCACGGCCATTAGAATGCCAATGACAGCATTCATTCCCGTGCCAAGATCTACCAGCGGTATCCCAATGCGGACTTGTCCGGATTCAGGAGATCCATTGATACTGATCAGTCCAGCCCATGCCTGGATAACAGCATCATACCCTGGAAATCCGCCAAAAGGCCCATCAGCGCCAAACCCGGTGACCCGGCAATGAATCAGACGCGGGAATTTTTCGGCTAAGGTTCCTTCATAACCAAGGCCCCACTTCTCCAAGGATCCCGTCTTGAAATTTTCGACAAGGATATCGGCATCAT
Source organism: Sneathiella sp. (assembly GCA_016765515.1). Classification (GTDB taxonomy): domain Bacteria; phylum Pseudomonadota; class Alphaproteobacteria; order Sneathiellales; family Sneathiellaceae; genus Sneathiella. Next base: position 5,012 of record JAESPT010000340.1, read on the forward strand.
CAAGAAGTTTCAGGAGAATATTTTTACCCTCTTCTGTTCGGATGTCCAAGGCAATAGAGCGTTTATTTCTGTTGGCGCCTGAGAAATAGGCTGAGATGCCAGAGTCATTGAAAGGAGGGCCCCAAAGGCGTGTCTCATCGCCCTGAGGTGGTTCAACTTTAATTACTTCGGCGCCGTGATCGGCTAATATCTGTG
>JAESPT010000341.1 GCA_016765515.1 Sneathiella sp.
ATCTACCTTTATGGTGGAAATGGTTGAAACCGCGTCAATCCTGAATCAGGCCGGAGAACGTGCCCTGGTCATCCTGGATGAAATTGGCCGCGGGACAGCAACATTTGATGGCCTTTCCATTGCCTGGGCAACCGTAGAAAACCTCCACGACATCAACAGGTGCCGAGCCTTGTTTGCGACCCACTATCATGAACTGACGGCACTTTCATCGCGTTTGCCCGCCTTGTCAAATCACAGCATGAAAGTACGTGAATGGAAAGGGGAGGTGATTTTCCTTCACGAGGTTGGCAGCGGTTCGGCCGATCGGTCTTATGGTATTCAGGTTGCCAAACTGGCCGGCCTGCCGAAAGCAGTGATCAAACGGGCGGAAAGCGTTCTCTCTCATCTGGAGGAGAAAGATCAACATTCCGCTACCACCAGACTTGCCAACGATCTGCCGCTTTTTGCAAGTGTGGTTGCAGAGGTGTCAGCCCCTGCAAACAGCGGAGAACCGTCTGCTGCGGAAGAAAAATTGCGAGAAATCAACGTGGACGACCTGACACCGAGGGAGGCACACTCGCTTTTATATCAGCTCAAAACATTGCTTCCGGCGAACTGAATCTTGCGCAGACTTCGATATTTCCCATCGGGCAGGTGACAAATTGACAATTTGTCATTATTGTTCCGTCATCGTCCAATAGGGACCGAATGATAAGAAAAAGGGAAACGTCTAAATGTTTGATCTTTCGGGTAAAAATGTAGTAATTACCGGATCCAGTAAAGGGATCGGTAAATCCATCGCCCAGCAAATGGCCCTGGCCGGCGCCAAGGTCACAATCTCCAGCCGCAAAGCGGATGTTTGCGAGGAAGTCGCCAAAGAAATCAATGATAGCCTTCCAGCCGGATCCACCGGCGGGGCCGTTGTTATCCCGTGCAACATCAATTCCAAGGACAGCTTGCAAAACCTGGTCAATGAAGCCCACGAAAAAATGGGCCAGATTGATGTTCTGGTGTGTAATGCAGCGCTTAATCCTTACTTTGGCCCGTCCATGGATTGCCCCGATGATGCTTTTGATAAAATCATGTCCGCTAATATCAAGTCCAACCACTGGCTGTGCAACATGGTGTTGCCGGAAATGAAAACCCGTAAAGACGGGGCGATCATCATTGTCTCTTCCATCGGCGGTTTGCGCGGCACGGCTGTTCTGGGGGCTTACGCCATTTCCAAAGCAGCTGACATGCAGTTGGCCCGCAATCTGGCTGTAGAACACGGACCGGATAATATTCGGGTGAACGCCATTGCCCCAGGATTGATCCAGACTGATTTTGCCCGGGCATTGTGGGAAAATCCGGAAATCCTGAAACGGGCAACATCCGGCGCGCCCTTGAGACGGATTGGTCAACCGGATGAAATTGCCGGCGCTGCAGTCTTCCTCGCCTCAAAAGCTGGAAACTTTATGACCGGACAAACTCTGACAATTGACGGCGGTCAAACAATCGCCTGATCCCTGATCTTTGAGGCCCGGCCTTTGTTCGGGCCTCATTCCAGCATTCTAAGAACAAGAGGTCGCGACCCTAGACATGTGACAGCTGATCAACGATCAGATTTGCCGCGACAATAAACATCATGGTTGCCACCAAAAAATCGAGAAGCCGGACCCCTGCGGGCTTTCGCATGAGCGGCGTCAAGGTACGGGCACCATATCCAATGGAAAAGAACCAGAGAAAAGAAGACAGAACCGCGCCACCGACAAAATACAAGCGGGCAGAAATTTCGTAAGAGGCAGCAATTCCCCCAAGCAAGATAACTGTATCCAGGTAGACATGCGGATTAAGCAGGCCGAACGCCAGGGTCATCAGAACAGCTTTTCGAAAACTGGACGTTACGTCATTGCCGAGTTCTTCAACAGCAATTTTTGGTTTTACGGCCCGATATAATGAAAGTCCCCCAAAGACACACAAAAAGGCCGCACCGCCCCAACTTGCCACAGGAACAAGCCAGGGAATTGTGGCAATCAAACTGCCAAGCCCGAGGGCCCCGAGAATTATCAGGCCTGCATCAATAAAGGAGCTGAGAAAGACAACCGTAAACACCTGATCCCGCGCCATACCCTGTCTAAGAACAAACATATTCTGGGCACCGATAGCAAGGATCAGGGCACCACCAAGCAGTGCTCCATTGACGAATGCTGAAATAAACATTGGTAGATCGAAAATCCTGAAAAGAAAGATGAAGGTGCTGTAAAAGCAAGTGGCTGTGATATAAACAGGGAAGGTAAGCGGCTTGCCGTCCAAGAGCAAGAACAGAAAATCAGGTAGAAGTAATAATGGAAAAAATTCCTAATCAGCGCGACATCATTGATCGTAAAAAAGTAGCGGCTGAAATCGCGCAATTCAGTGAAACATACGCTGTTGATGGGATGGATTTTCGAAATGCTGTCTTGAAATATTTAAAAGAAGTGCTTGCAGACGGCCGAGAAGAAATACAGAGACGATTTATGGAAACAAACAAGGGTCGCCCTTCCATGCATGCGGCGTCCTTCCTGATCGACCAGATTATTCGCACCATATACGACACCGCCGCCACGTATGTATATCCGCTAAGCAATCCGACACCGGAAGAAAAGCTTTCTCTTATGGCCGTCGGCGGATATGGACGCGGAGAGCTTGCCCCTTATTCCGATGTAGATCTTCTGTTTCTCTTCCCCTACAAACAGACATCCTGGTGTGAACAGATCATTGAATTTTGTCTCTATATGTTATGGGATCTGGGCTTGAAAGTCGGCCACGCCACGCGAACGCCAAACGAATGCATTCGCCTTGCAAAAACGGATATTACCATTCAAACGGCGCTTCTTGAGGGCCGGTATTTGTGGGGCGATCAAGAACTCGCCTCTGAAATGCGGGAAAAATTCCTCAAGGAAATCGTCTCTGGAAACGGTAAGAAATTTATCGAAGCCAAATTACATGAGAGGGACGAGCGCCATGAACGCTATGGCAATTCCCGCTACGTGGTTGAGCCGAATATCAAGGAAGGGAAAGGCGGTCTTCGCGATATCCAGACCCTGTTCTGGATTGCCAAATTTCTTTACAGCACGACCAGTATTTCTGAAATGCAGAAGCTGGGTGTTTTTACGGAAACGGAACGCCGGCGCTTTACCAAAGCCTCCAATTTCCTGAGAACGATCCGCTGTCATCTGCATTATCTGACAAATCGCCCAGAGGAACGCATTACCTTTGACGTTCAATCCGAACTGGCCATGCGCCTTGGCTATAAGGATCACAGAGGAACCCTCGGTGTAGAGCGATTTATGAAACATTATTTTCTGGTAGCCAAAGATGTTGGCGATTTAACGCGGATATTCTGTGCCAGTCTGGAAGCTCAGCAGCAGAAAAAAAGCCGCCTCTCCATCCCTCGCTTTGGTTTGCTCAAACGCAAAGTTGAGGGTTATCTGGTTGAAGGCGGACGGCTCAACGTCACGGCCGACACTGATTTTGTTGAAGACCCCCTGAAAATCCTCGGCCTGTTCCATCTTGCGCAGAAAAAGGATTTTGATGTCCACCCCAATGCCCTGCGCCTGATCCGGCAAAATTTGAAGTTGATCAACAGAAAATTGCGGGTTAATCCTGAAGCCAACCGGCTTTTTCTGGAAATGTTAACCAGTCATAAAGACCCGGAGACAACCCTAAGGCGTCTCAGTGAAGCCGGTGTCTTTGGAAAATTTGTCCCCGACTTCGGTCGCGTCGTCGCCCAGATGCAACATGACATGTACCATGTCTACACCGTGGATGAGCATACAATCCGGGCGATCGGTATCCTGGCACGGATCGAAGCAGGCCTGCTTGCAGATGAACATCCGCTCAGTCACAGGATCATGCCAAAAATAATTTCGCGAAATGTTCTGTATGTGGCCGTTCTGCTCCATGATATCGCCAAGGGACGGGGCGGCGATCATTCGGTTCTTGGCGCAGAAATCGCTGAAAAACTCTGTCCCAGATTTGGTCTCTCACCCTCGGAAACTGAAACTGTCGCTTGGCTGGTTCGATATCATCTGTTGTTCAGCAATGTGTCTTTCAAACGGGACATCAGCGACCCCAAGACTGTCTCCGATTTCGTGCAAATCGTCCAGAGCCCTGAGCGATTGAAACTTTTGCTCATCCTGACCGTTGTCGATATCCGGGCCGTTGGTCCCAATGTATGGAACGGGTGGAAAGGCCAATTGCTTCGAGAGCTTTATTTCGCAAGTGAACTGGCTTTGACGGGCGGTCATGTCTCGGAAGGCCGGGCAGAACGCGCCGCCCATCAAAAAGAAGCCCTTAAACAAGCTCTTCCCGATTGGCCCGCTGATCAGTTGGAACAGCATTTTGACCGTTTTTACGAATCCTATTGGATTGCCAATAGCGTGGACATACAGAAATTCCACGCAGAACTCATCCATATCGCCAATAAGAATAACGAAAGCCTGACTATTCAGGCAACAAGTGATCCTTTCAGATCCGTCACAGACGTGACTGTTTATACCGCCGATCATCCAGGTCTGTTTGCCCGCATTGCTGCGGCCATGTCATTGTCCGGGGCGAATATTGTAGATGCTAAAATTCACACGACGACGGACGGTATGGCCCTTGATACATTTGTCATTCAGGATTCTGAAGGCGATGTCTATGATCAGGGCGGGCGCATGTCCAAATTGCGCAGCGCCATTGAAGACACCTTGAAAGGCGTTCGAAAAGCCCATGTGGAATTGGATAAGCGCCGCAGAACCATGCTGCCTAGCCGAACGCAGGTTTTCAAAGCCGAACCATCGGTCCTGATTAACAATGTCGCGTCCAATATTCACACGGTTATCGAGGTTCGCGGACGGGACCGCACCGGCCTTCTTGCCGATTTGACCCGGTCTCTCTTTACCTTGTCCCTGACGATTGCGTCGGCTCATATTTCCACATTTGGTGAACGAGTGGTCGATGTTTTTTACGTCAAAGACATGTTTGGCCTTAAAATCACCAATAAAATAAAGATAAAGAATATTGAGAAAAAATTGCTCGCCGCCCTGACAGGCCCCGAGACAAAACCGAAAAAGAAAAGCAAGCAACCTAAGGAAACAATACGGAGCGTATCAAAATAGATGAGATACGCGAGACTAAGGCTGATGACGATTAGGGCAAGGACATTGCCGGGGAATAAGGGATAACAAGTTTGAGTCTACTGAAATCTGTTGCTACCGTTGGTGGCTTCACAATGATCAGCCGTATCCTGGGCTTTATTCGTGATATCCTGATTGCCACAGTGCTGGGGGCCGGGCCGATTTCCGATGCCTTCTTTGTCGCCTTTCGAATTCCCAATATGTTCCGCCGTCTGGTCGCCGAAGGTGCGTTCACCGCCGCCTTTATTCCTCTCTTTTCCCGCCAAATCGAAGAGAATGGAAAAGAAGCTGCCCTGCAATTTGCCTCTCATGCTCTTGGGTTTCTCACAGGTTTTCTCTTTGTCTTTTCCCTTCTTTTCATGATTTTCATGCCCGTTCTCATGCAATTTCTGGCTCCGGGCTTTGATATAGAAGGACAAAGATACGCCTTAGCCGTTGAGTATGCCCGGATTACGTTTCCCTATCTGACGGCAATGGCCGTGGTTGCCCTTCTGGGCGGTGTTCTAAACGCTTTTTATAAATTCGCCGCCATGTCAGCGGCACCGATTTTACTGAATCTCATCCTGATCAGCAGTCTTTTATTTCTGTTGTCGCAACCCGGATATGACGCTGGCCTGGTGCTTGCCTGGGGAGTTGCGGCCGCGGGCCTTGCTCAAGCGGTCTATCTTGTTATTGCCTGCAAACGTGAAAAACTGATGGTGCCGATCCAAAGGCCGCGCGTCACGCCCTTAATAAAACGGCTCTTCAAACTGATGTTGCCGGGACTGATTGGTGCCGGGGTTCTGCAGATAAATATTCTGGTGGGCACCATCATTGCCTCGTTATTGGCAACAGGGTCAATTTCCTATCTCTACTATGCCGACCGGGTCTACCAATTGCCTCTTGGGGTGATCGGTATCGCCGTCGGGACAGCCCTTCTTCCCCTGTTATCGCGTCAATTGAGATCAGGAGAGGAACGCTCCGCCAATGAGACCATGAACCGGGC
>JAESPT010000342.1 GCA_016765515.1 Sneathiella sp.
ACAATGTGATTGGTATGTCTATTCTGGGGCATGTGGATTTGGAAACAGAGCAACGTGATGTCTACTTAAAAGCACGGCGGTCGATGGATGATGACGGCAACGTCACGGAATATGGAGAAATATCCGAAGAACGTTTCGCTGAATTGTATGAAAAAGAAGAAATCCTGCTATCCATTACGGAAAACGGTTTTGGCAAGCGGACAAACGCTTACGAATATCGTGTGACTAACCGCGGCGGTCAGGGAATCATCAATATTGAAACGTCGGATCGAAACGGTCAGGTTGTTGCAACATTCCCGGTAACACCGGAGCATCAGATAATGTTGGTGACCAATGGCGGGAAGCTGATCCGCACACCGATCTCTGATATTCGTGTTGCAGGTCGTAATACACAAGGTGTGACGCTGTTTAAAACAGCGAAAGGGGAGAAAGTGGTCTCCGTCACTGCGCTGGAAGAAGGCAAGTCTGACGAGGATGATGAAGAAATGTCAGATGAGGCCACGACGACTGATAATAATGAAAACTCATCAGAAGTATCTTCTGGTGAAGAAGGTGATGGTTCCTGATATCGGGAGCCATTTTGGACAAAGCTAGCATAAGAAATAGCAAATCTGGAAGGAAATCCCCTATGTCAACTGAGCGTATTGGTCTCTACCCTGGTACTTTTGACCCGATAACTCTGGGTCACTATGATATTATTAAACGTGCCGCCAAATTGGTCGATACGCTCGTGATCGGGGTTGCTATGAATCCTGGAAAAAACCCGCTTTTCACGGTTGATGAGAGGGTGGCTATGGTTGAAAAAATGACCAGGGAGTTTCCGGATACGAGTTTTGAGGTAAAGCCGTTCAATAATCTCTTGATGCATTTTGCAGAAGACTGTAATGCCAGTATTATTATCCGTGGATTGCGCGCTATATCTGACTTCGAATATGAATTTCAGATGGTTGGTATGAATAGCCGCTTGAATGCTGAAATTGAAACTGTATTTCTGATGGCGTCTGATCAACATCAGTTTATAGCCTCCAGTCTGGTGAAGGAAATTGCCTTTCTGGATGGAGACATTACCAAGTTCGTTTCAAAGTCGACGGCAGAAAAAATTGTGGCGCGGGTTGAAAAACTCAAAGCCGAGAAATCGAAATAAATTGAAACCTGCAATGGCAGGTTAATAGGAGCAAAGTTATGTCAGCTGATCTCGAAAACACGCTGTATCTTGAATTAAAAGACGGACGTGTTGTCATTGAGATGCGCCCTGACCTGGCCCCCAAGCATGTCGCTCGTATCAAGGAGCTGGCACGGGAAGGGTTTTATGACGGGATTGTTTTCCATCGTGTGATTGATGGTTTCATGGCGCAGACGGGGGATCCAAAAGGAAACGGCACAGGTGGATCTGGTCAGAATATCGACGCTGAATTTTCTGGAGAAGCTCATATAGAAGGCACCTGTTCCATGGCGCGTGCAGCTGATCCAAACAGTGCTGACAGCCAGTTTTTCCTGATGTTGGCACGGTCACCGCACCTGGATAGCCAGTACAGCATCTGGGGACAGATCACGGAAGGCATGGAGCATGTTCATGCGATTAAAAAGGGCGATGGTATGATGAACGGATCTGTTTCAGACCCAGACAAAATCATCAGCATGAAAGTCGCAGCTGACGCATAAACTATTCTGCAATTTGAACGTAGGGCGAACGGCTTTCCACCTGGGAGGCCGTTCGTTCGTTTTACACCATGCTTGTTGATGATTTTAACTTTACACTCCCTTCAGAGTTGATCGCTGATCGCCCGGTAACGCCGCGCGAAGCGGCTAAGCTCCTTGTCGTGTCTGAGGGAATATCGGATTTTCATGTGGGTGATCTTCCAGATTTCCTGAACGAAAAAGACGTCCTTGTCTTTAATGATACCAAGGTTATACCGGCGCGGCTAAAAGGTCTGCGCCGTACGGCAAAAATTGAGGTCACTCTTCATAAAAACACGGGCGCGGACAGCTGGCATGCCTTTGCAAAACCCGCGAAAAAGCTGAAGCCTGGTGATGTGATCCAGTTTGCCGAAGATTTCTCCGCTCTGGTTACCGAAAAGCGTGACGGCGGAGAAGTTGCATTGTCTTTCTCGGCTTCCGGACCGAGGTTAATGGAAAAACTGATGGCCTATGGTGAAATTCCATTGCCGCCCTATATCGGATCATTACGCCCGGTTGATGCACAGGACAGTGTAGATTACCAGACAATTTTTGCAAAAGATGAAGGTGCTGTTGCGGCGCCGACGGCTGGCCTACATTTTACCGAAGAACTTGTCGCGACAATAAAAGCAAAGGGCGTTACCTGTGTTGCCACGACGTTGCATGTGGGGGCAGGGACTTTCCTGCCCGTGAAGGTGGACGATACTAAAGATCACAAGATGCATGCAGAACTTGGCATTATTTCAGCGGATGTTGCAGCCACGATAAATGAATGTCGAGCAAAGGGTGGCCGGATTGTTTCTGTGGGAACAACCAGCCTTCGCCTGCTGGAAAGCGCTGCAGATGACGCGGGAATTATTCACCCCTTTAATGATGAAACCTCAATTTTCATCACACCAGGCTATCGGTTTAAGGCTGTTGACCTTCTGATGACCAATTTTCATCTACCAAAATCGACCTTGTTTATGCTGGTTTCAGCTTTCAGTGGTTTTGACGAGATGCGGGCTGCATATGCCCATGCGATTGAAAACAAATACAGATTTTATTCCTATGGGGACACGTCCCTGCTATATCCTAAATCATGACACATAAAAAATTCGATTTTCAAATTCATGCGAAAGATGGGGCTGCCCGGCGCGGTACCATATCCACGGCTCACGGAGAAATCCGCACACCTGCCTTTATGCCTGTTGGGACGGCCGCAACCGTTAAAGGCATGACACCTGAGGCTGTGCGGGAGACCGGCGCGGATATTTTGCTCGGCAATACCTATCATTTGATGTTGCGCCCGGGGTCGGAACGCGTGCGGAAAATGGGCGGCCTTCATAAATTTATGAACTGGGACCGTCCAATCCTCACTGATTCCGGTGGATTTCAGGTGATGTCCCTGAATGAGCTCAGGAAAATTGATGAAAATGGCGTGGTTTTTAAATCCCATATTGATGGAAAACGGTTTGATTTGACGCCGGAGCGGTCCATGGAGATCCAGAATGATCTGAATGCAACCATTACCATGGCTTTCGATGAATGTACGCCCTACCCTGCCGACCACGCCACAGCAGCTACCAGCATGCGTCGCTCCATGCGGTGGGCAAAACGGTCTCGGGACGCTTTTGAGCACCGGGATGGTTATGGTTTGTTTGGAATTGTCCAGGGGTCGGTCTATGAGGATCTAAGACGCGAATCCATTGACGCACTGACCGAAATTGAGTTTGAAGGATATGCGATAGGCGGCCTTGCCGTGGGTGAGGGACAGGAAGCGATGTTCAGCACACTGGAGTTTACAACGCCTTATATGCCGCAAGATAAACCCCGCTACCTGATGGGGGTGGGAAAACCGGATGATCTTGTTGGCGGTGTCATGCGGGG
>JAESPT010000343.1 GCA_016765515.1 Sneathiella sp.
CCATGGAAAAAGAAAACGGAAACATTCTCGTTGTTGAAGATGATCCGGATGTTCGGAAGCTTACTGTGTCCCTGCTTGGCAAACTTGGATATCACGTCAAGGAAGCAAGGGATGGAGCTGAAGCCCTGGCCATTCTCAAACAAACGGACACAATTGATTTATTGCTCACAGATGCGATTTTGCCTGGGGGGAAAAACGGCCCAGATATTGCCAAAGAGGGTAAGGAAATTCAGCCAGATCTTAAAGTTCTGTATATGTCGGGTTATACGGAGGAAGCGTTTGCAAATCACAACTTAGCTTCTCAAAAGTCAATTTTACTGCAAAAACCATTTCATAAAGCGGAGCTTGCTGAAAAGGTGCAAATGGCGTTGAGCGGTAAAGTCGCTCATCAAAACGTATAATAAAGAAATAGTTGAAGCTGGCCTAGTCGCAGAAGTTGCCGTGCATCTACCCCAGCCTCAGGACACCGGTTGTTCTGCCTTCGGTGACCGGTTGCCGGTCTGCACCGTCCAGCGCCGTGACATACAGGTTGTGGAAAGGGGTGATGCCGTATTTCTTGTTCCACGCCTTATCAAGCGCCATTGCATCGATCAGATACAGGCCCAATGTGTTGGAACAATTGGCAATCTTATAAGAATGATCCCGACCCTTGCCAGTGCCCTCACTGATCTCAGCAGAGAAAAATTCCTGATTGTCCGTCTGAGCCAGTCTTCTTCTGTCTCTGATGGTGTCTCATAACCCATTCCAAATTCACCCTCGCGATTGGAAATGAAACTTTTTACAAACGGCTTATCTGAAGCGCATGAAACATTCAGATGAGAAATTCTTTATTACACGAAAGACAAAACTGCTTCAGGCGCACCGTTTTGCCGCTGCGAGTGAAACCAGCAAACCTATAGAGATCTCTGTGAACCCTCTTTATAGGGCTGCTGTGACTAGGGCCGTCCAGTATATGGCTGGAATGTTATCTCTATGCTTCCAGAGCTTAATCGTTCCGGTCATAACGCCAATATCATGCGACAGATCCTCAGTCTGGCCCCACATACTTATAACTTTGATAAATGATTTTATGAGAATAAATTACTAAATGTAATTTTATAAATCAACATAAAAATTACTTTTTGTAAATTTTTAAAAGTTTTCTTATCGCCGAACGTACATTACAAAATGTAATCATGAAACAAACAGCAAATCGACTAAAGAGCGCAAGAATAGCTGCCGGTTACGTAACAGGACGCGAATTTGCGGATAAAAATGGGGTTGCCAGATCCACATACAGTACTCAGGAATCTGGCACTAGAGGATTGACCGCAGAGGCTGCCGAACTATATGCGGAAATGCTTGGAATTACACCATCGTGGTTACTTTTCGGCAAGGAACATGTTGTATTATCTGTAGACTCAGATGATGAAATGGATCCCGCGGACATAAACCTAAAAACATTGAATGTCATTGGCGCTGTCGAAGCTGGAAATTGGCTTAAGTCTCCTACATGGCCATACAAAAACTGGAAAATTGAGATTTGCCCCAAAGACAACCGCTTCCCTACTGCAAATCTTTTCTGTCTGATTGTAAGTGGCAATGATATGGATAAGCGTTATCAAATTAATGATATATTACGCTGCCTTCCAATTGAGCAAGACCCAGAAGGCCTTATTCCCGGCAAACGATACATTGTCCACAGAACGAATGCAGAAGGTTTAATTGAGGTCTCAGCTAAAGAACTACGGCTTCACGAGGACGGCACCTTCTGGCTTTGGCCCTTATCGAACAACCCAAAACACCAGACACCAATAGAACCTTCTGAGGACCTAGTTAGAATTCGAGCACGAATAGTGGGACATAGCTCGAACGAATAATTAAAATGCAAATCTGCCTTCCCCTTGGACACAATAAATTAGCGTTATTCTAACTAATGCAGCAATTCGCCTATACCGCTATTATCCACGCAAAAATGATGTGGGGCTGGACAATTTCATGAAACCTTACAAATTAAAATGGTCCGGCAGGAAGAATGCTGCCGAAGATTACAGGCGCATAGATGCTCAACTTGAAGCAATCGATTTAGCACGATCAGAATCGAAGATTTTTAGAAATTACAATCAATATTTAGTAACTAAAGCAATAATGAGTGTTGATATCGTCGGTCAGCCTATAGATAAATCTGCCATCTCAGCAGTGACCAAATTATCGCGTTCTAGTGTATATAATGCCATTAATAAGTTAGAGCGCGAGAATCTGGTAACCTCCTTTTCTATGCGAATGGATAACAAACGCCGCTATGTAGAAGCCAGCATTGAGTTAACACACCATTATCTAGATTTTCTTGATACAGTTAAATCATTGCAGGACTTAATGGAAAAGCATGTTGCAGGTTAAAATATGTCCAAATTTGGACAGTTTGCTTGTTGCATACAACCTATATTGTATTCAGCCTTTGCGAATGAAGGCTAATACTAATAACCTAAAAATTGTACGGATTGCCACTCCTGACCATCAACCGGCAAATACTCCAGCTGGCAGATTCGGAAGTATTTCAATCTGGATTCCTGCTTCAGTAGATACAAAAGGTAATCTGCACCTTAGTGAAATACAGATCACCCAAATTGTTCGAGCTCATTTTTTTGAATAATTACATATTGTAATTTTCTATATTGACAAATAAAATTACATAATGTGAATTATATAAATCAAAACGGAGGAACACATGACACCTATACGGGAAACAACTAACTATCCCTCTGGCGCTATACAAATACTGGATAGCGATGGAGATAGCCTCGTTAGATGGCTGGGCATGAAAAGTAATAAACTTGAAACAGATGATCTAAGCTTAATGCGCGAAGAGATTTGCCCGGAATTGATGCTACACATCGTAGACATTAGCCCAGACAATCCTGATGCATTTAACTGGATACATTGGGATGATCGGTGTCAATTGCCTAATTTGAAGGGTATAAGTTTGGGTGACTTCCCCATCCCAGAATATACCGACAATTTACGTCGAGTATATTCTGAGGTAAAGGATGACGGTTTAAGCCGTTGTACTCTCGAAACTATACTAGATAGCAATCCTAGGTCGTTCCTGCGTCATGTGAGCGTCCTTAATTTCTGCGGCGATCGTCGCAAGATCCTTATTGCGACCAAGTATCAGCCTCTCGTTAGCACAGCGAACGTTGTTGATGAAAAAGGGTCTACTACAGGTCAGAAAATACAGGAAACTCTCACCACCCTTAAGATCCCCTTTGACGTGGCAGAACCCTTTAAATCTGTTTTGGAAATCGACTGTCTCAAAGCCATACGTATGGTATGGGATATCTCTCTCAACAATCTCTATGAAGGCTTGACCGACTATCCAATCAATACCTTCTTGAATGGCCAAAGCTTGAGCGTAAGTAGCTAAACCCCAGGAAATGCCGGATTTTCGATGCTCAGGAAACAAATACATACCCCCTCGATAAAGACACTTTCCAGTAACGTTGATTTCACATTCAATGCCCAAAGGTTCAGGAAGCGGAATATCGTAGAAAAGGCATCCAGAATCCGTATGCTCGTGAAGGTTATCGGTTTTAAATGACTTAAAAGCACTACAACCAGCAGGATTACCTTTTTCGTCAGTAACTTTTATCCAACGACTATTCGTTTGGTCAGATTTTCGGTAATCAAGTGTCGGAACAAGCAATATGTGATCCGGGGTCGTACCGCGCCATGCGATAAACTCTTCCATATCCGTGGATATTTCAATCGAGTATCCCGAGCGGGTAAAACACTCTGTCAGTTTGTCTAGGAATTTTTGCATATCTGGAATCCTTTCAAGTTTTATATTAGTGAAATCAATATAATCACTAATTGAAAAAGCCCCCAAACCGGACACGTTTAATATATTCAACGTTTGCAACCTAATACGCGTGTTTTTGTTCAGTATCCTAACCAGTTGCCTCCAGGGCCTGGGCTGTTCGGACATTAAGCTGAGGCCCAAAGGGGTCAGAAAGGACGCACAATGAGACAGCATTTAAAACTCAAACATGCCTTGCTGCCGTTCGTGGCTGTTGCGATGTATTTCATTCTTTTTATAGCGTCAGAGGCTCTTGAAGTCTGGCTGACAGGGTGATGGATATGCGTGTTCTTGTCACAAATCTGGAAGACGGCCCCGAAGACGATCACGGCTTTAACCTCAATGGGTCGGGCAATATCTGCATAGAGTTCTTTTCCAATGCCCTGTTTGTGTGGATCGTGGTGCAGGATCGCCCTGTAACGATCCCTGAGGCCTCTATGGTCTTTAACACGCCCCCTGACCTTATCCGCAAAGCCGTTGACTACCGCCTGGACACCAAAGAAGGCGGCCACCAGCGCATAATCATTGTGAGGGACGTGTGATGAGCAACGCAGCAAGAAAATTATCTGAGTCATTGCAGATAATCGCTCAGGATCTGGATTAGCGATTAACAGCGGTTGCTGACCAACAGGTGTCCTTCTCTTTGTTTGTCTGGACGGAAGGCCGCGCAAATTACATATCCAACAGCAGAGATCGCGCATTCATCAAAGCTGCTTTGCTTTCTGTGATCGACGGATGGGATGGAATGATGGGAAGATTTGCTGAAAACACGGATGTCAGCTCTGAACGATCAAAAGCGGAGATCGAAAAAATATTAACACGCTACGGCGCAACTGGCTTCATGTATGGGTGGAAAGATGACCGGGCAATGATAATTTTCAAAACATCAGACCGGCAGGTAAAATTCGTTCTCCCCCTACCGGATAAAACTTCAAGAAAATTCACGCATACTCCGGAAAAGAATGTCCAACGAAAACCTGCTGCAATGCAAAAAGCCTACGAGCAAGCGGTCAGGCAACGGTGGCGAGCCTTGGCCCGTGTCACTTGAAGCCGTTGAAACTGGGATAACCGCCTTAAACGATGAATTCATGGCGCACATCGTTTTGCCAAGCGGCGATACCGTCGCGGACTTCATGAAACCACAAATCGAAATTGCATATGAGACGGGCACAATGCCCAACCTACTTCCAGTACCAAAGGAGCGATGAATCATGGTAGGTAAAAATAATAAAGTTGAAATTACGGAAGATATTCCTGACAGCTGATTGTTGGATATCAGTCAGGCCTGCACTTTCCTGAAAGTGGCTTTTAACCTGACATATAACATTGACAATCTTCGAAGAATGGCCAGAGAGAAGACTTTGCCATTTTTCAGGATGGACCTCAGCAGCGAAAGAGGAACTTGTTTTATCGAGGCGAGAGATATCCGCAAACATATCTGGAAAACCCGAAATAGTGCCAGGCAGGAAACAAACATAAATACCGCAGCCCCATAGTTACATTCCCCTTATATCCCATTCATCAAAGCGGCTCCTTTTATGAGGGGCTTTTTTGTTGTGTATGACCAAACCCTGAAAATGCTTTTTGAGAGACAAATACAAAATAACACAAAAACAAGGCCCTTTAAAAACTGCCAAAAATTCTGTCTCTCATTCATCTGTCTTTGTAAAAATATAGGTGAAGCTGGAAAAGAAGAAGCCCTCAAAAACCGCAGTTTTCAAGGGCTTTTCGTTGGTCGGGCAGGCGAGATTCGAACTCACGACCCCTTCACCCCCAGTGAAGTGCGCTACCAGGCTGCGCTACTGCCCGTCATATTTTTTGGGGTGGGGCGGCGCGGACTATAGCTTTCCTGTTCGTCCAATGCAACGCCTGCAACCCTGTGAATAGAAAATAATTTGAAAGATGCCTGAAAGCAGCTGAAGGGACCCTTAAAAAATCTCTACGGAAGCATCTTTCGAAGATCTTTAAGGTTCTGTAAAACAGCTTCCAGTTTTTCTCTATGGGGTACTGGATCTGACTGAAGGGGGTTTTTCGCCACGTTGTCTGAGGTCAGACTAGCCGTATTCTCAACAATGGCACCGACAGAATTGATAGGGGAGAGATTATCAAGATTCCCGATCTTTCCCCCCTGTTCTTTCAGCAGCTTTTGCGCACCCTTGATCGTAAATCCATGAGTATAGAGTAGATCCCGGATTCCGCGGATCAAATCCACATCAGCGGGACGATAGTATCGCCGCCCACCGCCGCGCTTCAGCGGTTTAACAACAGAAAATTTGGTTTCCCAAAACCGGAGAACATGCTGCGGCACACCCAATTCATCAGCGACTTCGCTAATTGTTCTGAACGCATCTGGTGATTTCTGCGCTTTACCAACCAATGTTTTCTGTACATCTGTCATACTGAATGCATCAAACCTGAATTACCGAGAGGCTTTATTGATCTTATTTTTCAGAACGTGTGACGCACGGAAGACAAGAACGCGCCTTGGATCAATCGGAACTTCTTCTCCCGTTTTTGGGTTACGTCCGATACGGCCATTTTTTTGCCGAACCTGAAGACTCCCAAAAGAAGAAATTTTTACTGTCTCCCCTGCGACCAGTCGATCACCGATTTCATTCAAAACCGCTTCGACATGCTCTGCTGACTCATTCCTTGAAAGGCCGACTTGTTGATAAAGTGCCTCTGCAAGATTTGCTCTGGTCAATGTATTTTTAGTCATATTTCCCACCTCACGCCCGTTTCTAAAGAATTATCACAGCAAATTGGAGCGTCAACAACAAAGGGGCAAAAATACGGTTAATAAGGAATAAACTGCCAATTCTATAGCAAAAATTGGTTAAGTAATTGAAACTGAACAGGACTTGAACGAGTGATTCGAGACGCTTAAGCCGAATCTAGTCGTTAAAGATTCGCGAAAATCACCATCTAACGAGAGCAGAACCCCATGTAAATCCACCCCCCATTGCTTCCAACAAAAGAACATCACCGCGCTTAATCCGACCATCGCGTACAGCTACATCCAAAGCAAGAGGAACCGAGGCTGCCGATGTATTGCCATGACGATCAACCGTTACAATAACTTTTTCGGCCGGCAGTTTTAGTTTTTTCCCCGTTCCATCGATAATTCTCTTATTCGCCTGATGAGGAACCAACCAATCAATATCATCCGCCTTTAAACCGGTGGCCTCAAGCGCTTCGCCAACGACGGCGGCAAGGTTATTGACAGCATGTCTGAAAACTTCACGACCGGCCATCCGCAAATACCCTGTCGTCTGAGTAGAGGATGGTCCTCCGTCCACATAAAGCAGATCCCGATGCTCACCATCCGCATGAAGATGGCTTGTCAGAATGCCACGATCCTGATTAGTACCCTCTCCTTCTGAAGCCTCTAGAATGACCGCGCCAGCACCATCGGCAAACAAAACGCAGGTCGCCCGGTCTTCCCAGTCAATGATTCGAGAAAAAGTCTCTGCTCCGATGACCAGCGCGCGCTTTGCCTGTCCAGCCTTAACAAAATTATCGGCAGTGGCGAGAGCATATATAAAACCGGTGCAGACGGCTTGAATGTCAAAGGCGAAACCATGTC
>JAESPT010000344.1 GCA_016765515.1 Sneathiella sp.
ATGAGTAATGCTATCAATCACTTTCCCAAGTATTACGCGAAACCGCAATGTAATGGGTTTTGGCATAGCTATTCTTCTAGCCGCGGCTTTTGTAAATAGGAAAGTCAATACAGCATTTAAATATCCAGATTTTCCGCGAAGCGGGCATTTTCCTGAATGAAGTTAAAACGAAGTTCTGGCTTTCTGCCCATGAGGCTTTCGACCCGTTCCGACGTTTCGTGATATTCTTCCATGGGCACCTGAATACGTAACAGTGTGCGTTTTTCGGGGTTCATGGTGGTTTCTTTGAGCTGGGCAGGGGGCATTTCACCAAGTCCTTTAAAGCGGCTGATATCGATTTTACCGCGCCCTGTAAATTCTGTTTCCATCAATTTGTCTTTATGCGCGTCATCCATGGCATAGAAGGTTTTTCCGCCTTGTGTGATGCGATAAAGAGGGGGCTGTGCAAGATACAGATGCCCATCGGTGATCAGTTGCGGCATTTCCTGATAGAAGAACGTCATCAGAAGAGAGGCGATATGGGCGCCGTCCACATCCGCATCGGTCATAATGATAACCTGGTCATAGCGGAGATCTTCGCGGCGGTAGTTATCCCGTGTCCCGCATCCCAATGCCTGGATAAGATCTGAAATTTCCAGGTTAGCCTTGATCTTGGACGCCACAGCGGACGCCACATTGAGGATTTTACCGCGAAGAGGCAGAATGGCCTGGGTTTTTCTGTTCCGTCCCTGTTTGGCCGATCCGCCGGCGCTATCCCCTTCAACGATAAAGATTTCGGTTTCGTCCTTACCGCGTTTGCTGCAATCGGCAAGTTTACCGGGCAGCCGCAAGCGGCTTGTTGCTGATTTGCGGTTGGTTTCTTTTTCGGCTCGTCGGCGGAGACGTTCTTCGGATTTATTGACGATCCAGGTCAGAAGATTATTTGCCTGATCAGGGGCAGAGACCAACCAGTTATCAAAGTGATCTTTGATCGCCATATCGACAACCCGTGAGGCTTCGCTGTTTGTAAGCTTTTCTTTGGTTTGTCCTTGAAACTGGGGTTCTGGAATAAAAAGAGACAAGACGCCGGACGCACCGCCCAGGATGTCATCCGCGGTGATTTGCGCTGCTTTTTTATTGTTGGTCAACTCACCATAGGCTTTTAGGCCGCGCACCAGAGCCGTTCGAAAACCCGCTTCATGGGTTCCGCCCTCTGACGTCGGAACCGTATTACAATAGGAATTGAGGAACGCCACATTGTCGTGCGGCCAGGCGATAGCCCATTCGACCCGGCCTTTATTGCCTTCAACTTCGACCCGGCCGGAAAAAGGTTCCGTGGTGACAGTCTCTCTTCCCTCCACTGTCGCGGAAAGAAAATCTAAAAGGCCGCCTGGAAAATGCAGGGTCGCCTCAGCGGGTGTTTCGTCCTTAATCAGTTCAGGGGCCGTTTTCCAGCGTATTTCCACACCCCGAAACAGGTAGGCTTTTGATCTCACCAATTTATAAAGTTTGGCCGGGCGCAGCGCCGTTCCTTTTTCAAAAATCTCCTCATCCGGATGAAAATGGATCGAGGTGCCGCGTCGGTTGGGCGCCGCGCCCACTTTTTCAAGAGGAGTCACAGGATGCCCGCGAGAAAATTCTTGCCGCCAAAGAACTTTATCCCTGGCGACTTCAACCACAGTTTTGGAAGAGAGGGCATTCACAACGGAAACACCAACACCATGCAGGCCGCCCGCAGTATGGTAGACTTTGTTGGAAAATTTACCGCCGGAATGTAACGTCGTCAGAATGACTTCCAACGCTGATTTGTCCTTATATTTTGGATGCGGGTCAACAGGAATGCCTCGGCCATTATCCCGGATGGACAGAGAACCATCTGCAAAGAGTTCTACATCAATACGGCTGGCAAATCCGGCAACAGCCTCATCCATGGAGTTATCCAGAACTTCCGCCGCCAAATGGTGCCGTGCCCGTTCATCAATGCCGCCAATATACATGCCCGGTCGCTTGCGGACGGGCTCAAGTCCTTCAAGAACTTCAATGTCCTTGGCAGAATAATCGGATGTTTCGGCTTTTGGTTGCTGAAAAAGGTCAGACATATGTTCCGGTTCACTACTCTAATAACTTCGATTATAGGATGATAGAATACTGTTCTCTCGCGCCAAGGAAAGTGTATAATTTATCTATTCTACAAAAATATTTTCAGGAAACCCGCTTTTATGACAACAGATTTTCGTGATCCGATCATTAGAACAGCGCCGCAGCCTAAGGATTGCAACAATAATGGCGATATTTTTGGCGGTTGGGTTCTCTCTCAAATGGATATTGCCGGGGGAGTCCTGGCAGCCCGGCGAGCTCAGGGCCGTGTTGTTACGGTTGCTGTAGAAGCCATGACATTTCATCAGCCGATCAAGACCGGGGATGTGGTGAGTATCTATGGAGAGATAACAAAAGTGGGCCGCACATCCATGCATATCACACTAACAACAATTGTTGTTCGCAAACTGGATCCCACGGAAATCAAAGTCACCGAAGGGACTTATATCTTTGTTGCTATTGATGAAGAGGGCAACCCACGACAAGTTCCCACAGAATAATTTACCCTGGTTGCATTTGAGGTTAGTGGGAAGACATCGACGCCTTTTTAGCTTTTTTGGCTAAAAGTTCTTGTACTTTTCTCTCTTCCCAATTCTCGTCAAATATTGGGAAAAAGGCTATAATTTGGGTCCAATGCAGAGTAACGGAAAATCCCCATCCAATCATCGGCCATCTGGCCCAATAATAAGAGGACGTCATCCAGTTTAAAATATGTAAAAATACGATGACGACAACATATGTCGCCAAATGTCGGTAGAAAAATCGAAGTTGACGCACCTTCTTTCTGGCTTGCTCAATTTCTTTTTCATCTTCGTTGGTCATGTTTTTCTCCAGACTGCACTGTCTGAAAGATAGGGCCGAGATCCTTCCTTGTCAGGCATTAAGCTCCAAAAATGTGATTTACGTTACGGGTGAAGATTAATTGGTTACGCAGAAATTTAAAATTTTACAGGATATCGTGAATTACTTATTCATTTGACTGTTGCGTAACAATAGTAAATTTATACAACAATGGATAACGTTATACTCGTGTGAAAACTCAACGATCATGACGATTTTAAAATATAATAAACAATGAGTTAGAGTAACAAATGATTAAAAAAATTGCCTTAATTGGTCTCAGCCTGTTTATCCTTACTGGTTGTGGTACATGGTCTCACACAGAAGCCAAAAAAGATGGAAAAGCCGTTCTAGTTGCAACAACTGGAGAAGAGACAAAAAATCCAGACGATATAATTATAAGCAAAGAAGATATCACGGATAAAAAATACACTGTGGTTGCGGAACTTGATGTTGTAGTCAACAAAACGACGATCTTTCACGAAGACCCAACACCTGAATTGGTCGATGTAAAATTGAAGGAAGCTGCTGCCAAATTAGGAGCAGATGCTGTTATTCTAGTTAGATACGGCTCTGTTGGCATGTCTCTGGTCAGTTGGGGATCTCTTGGAGGAAAAGGTCGAGCCATTCGATTTGATTGAGAGGCACATTTATGACTTTAAACACTGGAAAAAAACATCGCAATTTTCTGATTTGTTTCGTGGCTATTTTTGTCGTTAGTTGTGCTCGTAGCGCTCCTGATCTGCCACCAGATACGCATGGAAAGTCCCCGGAGGAGGCCGCAATCCTCCTCAATATATCCGATAAGGATATGGCTTTGGAATGTTTGCAAATTGATAAGGAAAGAAAAGAGCTTTCTCAAATCCATTCTGGTCAGGAGGCAAAAATCAGAAGCAACCGGACAAATAATCAGGTAGCAGGGTATTTAGGCACTTTTTTTCTACCAGCATATTTGGCAACTAAACACAATTCAGCGGCAAAAGATAAACTGGATGCAATTCAAATCAGATTTGATCAGTTATATTTTCTGGGACATATAAAAAACTGTAAATAATCATAATTATAGACGTCTAGCATGCAAAGAAATACCTATGAATTTTTAGCATTTTACCTTTTTCATTTCCGGATCATAAAGGGCTTTTGTATGGAGCGTGGCCGGGATGCGTTGGGTCGCCACATCCAGCTCGTATGTCCCCGATTCCAAATATTTTAGGTCAACACCGTCTGGATTGCGCACATAGCCGTAGCCTATTGGTTTATCAACAGTATGACCATATCCTGCTGATGTGAGCCAGCCGACGCGTTCGCCGTTGCGATAAATGGTCTCTCGGCCAAGCAGGACACAGGTTTTATCTTCAACAGTAAAGCAAGCAAGGCGCTTTTTAATCCCTGCTTTCTTTTGAGTGATCAGCGCCGCTCGGCCTTTGAATATAATATCTGTTTTTAATTTCATAGCCCAGCCCAGGCCCGCTTCCCAAGGCGTATGGTCTGGACCGATATCTGACCCCCATGCCCGGTATCCTTTTTCAAGGCGCAAGGACTCAATGGCTCTGTAACCGGCATTTTGAAGACCAACCGCGTGTCCTTCTCTCATTAAGGTATCATAGACACCAGCGGCATACTCCGTGGGCATATGAAGCTCCCATCCCAATTCGCCCACATAAGTCAGGCGAAGGGCGAGGACCGGAGCGCCGGCAACCGAAATCTTTTGCGCTGTGCCAAAGGGGAAGGCTTCATTGGCAATATCGTCCTGGGTCAAGCTTTGTAAAATTTGCCGAGATTTTGGTCCCATTAACGACAAGACGGTGCGTGAAGACGTGATATCAACAAGATTGACCTCCAACCCTTCTGGAATATTTCGTTTTATCCAGTCGAAGTCATGGGTGGCAAAACCTGTGCCGGTTACAATGTAGAAACGATCCTCAGCTTCACGAACCACTGTCAGATCGCATTCGATACCCCCATGATTGTTTAACATCTGGGTGTAGATGACACTGCCGACCGGTTTGCTGATGTCATTCGCGCAAATCCAGTTTAAGGCTTCTTCAGAATCCTTGCCGATCATTAGAAATTTGGCAAAGGAAGTCTGGTCAAACACAGCTGCAGCTCCTCTTGTCGCTTTATGTTCTCGGGCAACTGCATAAAACCAGCTTTGGCGGCCATAGGTATAAACATCTTTGGGCTTTTCGCCTCGGGAAATATCGGCAAACCAGTTCGGGCGCTCCCAGCCTAATTTCTCACCAAAACACGCTCCGCTGTTTTTCAACCGATCATACAGCGGAGAGCAGCGTCCACCACGCCCGGCGGAATATTCCTCATGGGGCCAGGCAATTGTATAATGTTTGCCATAGGCTTCCAGAGTTCTGGTGCGAACCCAATCGGTGTCCCAGTGCCTATTCCCGAATCTGCGAATATCTACGGGCCAGACATCAAAAGGGGGTTCTCCCTTGTGAACCCATTCGGCAAGAACCATTCCAGCACCACCGCCCGCTGCGATGCCAAAGGCATTGAAACCTGCACCAACATAGAAATTGCGCAGCTCCGGTGCTTCCCCCAAAATGAAAT
>JAESPT010000345.1 GCA_016765515.1 Sneathiella sp.
CACAGACATTCGCGCTAAAACTTTGTCTGATATGGAAAAGGGCGTTCCTGTCATTGCGGCGGCAGACGGTCGCGTTGGCAATCTTCGGGACGGCATTCGTGATCAGTATTTCAGCGACTACTCAAAAAAGAAGAAAAAAGAAATCTACAATATCGGCCTTGGCAATGTTGTTATTTTAAACCACGGAAAAGGGTGGAGCACCTTTTATGCTCATTTAAAAAAGGGATCCCTTACCGTAACCAAGGGACAAATTGTCAAAAAAGGGGAAATATTGGGTTATGTCGGTATGTCCGGTTTAACGGACTTCCCCCATGTTCATTTTGAACTTCGCCAAAAGAAAGACCGCATAGATCCATTTTCAGGTCTGACAAAGGGAAGCAATTGCGGGAAAATCGAAAACCCCTATTGGAGCCGCGAGGCCTTGCAAAGCCTGTCCTATGCGGATACCGGCTTTATGGCGTCGGGATTCTCTGAAACGCGACCAAGTGGCCGAAAAGATTTGGAAAGTGGCCAAAAAGCGCAAACAAACCTGAACGGTTCAGCGCCCACTCTTTTCTTTTGGTCCTATTATATTGGAAGTCGCAAAGGCGATATTGTTACTTTGAAGATTACAAATCCAAAAGGTCAGATCGTTGCAGAGCATTCATCAAAACCAACGGCAAAACACCAGATATCCCGGAATGTATTCTTAGGCAAAAAAAGACCCGCTTCAGGATGGCTACCCGGACTGTATCGTGGGGAAATTTCGATTATGCGAAACGGCACGCTTCTTAAAGACAGTGCCGTTATCACAACAAATTAAGAACGTGGGCCAGGACAGCGCCTTTTCTATAGCGTAACTAGGGGTTTACTGGCTTTGTTCCACGCATGGACGGTAAATTTACGATGCAAAGGCGCATAAAAAGGATCCTCAAGAACCAACGCGACCACATCATCATACTCCGCGGCATCGACAATCCAAAGGCCGCCGGTAAAAGGAGCATCCGGTGTAATGCGCAAACCGCCAGCAATCAGAATTCTCTCTGAATGCTCTGCCAGCCATACAAGATGCTGCTCCAGTTTTTGTTTCCGAATTTCCAGCATTCCTGGTGTATCTTCAAAAATTACTGCCCATTTTGTCATTCTTTTCTCCGCTTTATTTTTGGTTCTCCAAACACATTAACCTTGCAAAATTATAGTCGTTAGGAGAGTTTTTGCAGGTGGAGGTGCAAAAATGCAGGTAACTAACTGGAATGATTTACGCTATGTGCTGGCCATTGCGCGGACAAAACGGATCCCATTGGCCGCAAGTTTGCTGCGCGTTGATGACACGACCGTAACCCGCAGACTGAATGCGCTGCAAACAGCCCTCGGCAAACGGCTCTATCATCGCCTGGCTGATGGGACACTGGAGCTGACACAAGAAGGGGTGGCTGCTGCTGGACTGGCTGAGCGCATTGAACAGGATATGAGGCAGGTCATGGGCGATAAAACCGGACCCGGTCAATTATCCGGCAGTGTCCGCCTGACCGCAGTCCCCTTCATGGTCAACCGGATCTTGATACCCGCGGCTGGAGATCTGCTCACCCCTCACCCTGAACTGGTTCTGGAACTGATCTCTGACCGGCAGAATCTTAGTTTAGCTAGACGAGAAGCGGATATGGCTTTGCGCCTTGGGAGGCCAAAAACCGGCGGCATGCGCGTGACAGCCCGCCGTTTAGGTTTGCTGGATTACGCGCCCTACCGATCCAACCTTCCAACACCGACGACAAGAAAGCCCCCGGGTTGGATCACATATGAGGATGGGACCGCCCATTACGTCCAGTCCCAATGGATCGACAAAATCGCCCAAAATCGAGACGAGTCAATCAGTGGTCTTAAAATAAATGATATTGAAGCGGCCATCGAGGCTGTTGCCAATAATATTGGTCGTTCCGTGCTTCCCTGTAAGGTCGCCGACCCGGACAAACGTCTCCAGCGGCTCGATAAAAAAGCGGAGAGTACACCTATGCAACGGGAGGTCTGGCTTTTGTTCCATTCCGAATTAAAGAACTCACCCCGTATTGCGGCCGTCATCCGTTGGCTGGATCATTGTTTCGCGGATAAAAGTCGATTGAGCGGAACGGCACACACTTTGTGAACAGACCCGTCGTCCCCAGAAATCAGTCACCTATACAGGTCGGCAAAGGGCGGCGTTACGCGGGCGCAACGCATCCCGTCAGGATCAGCTTACCAGATAAGCATCCAGATCATTTTGCCGGGCGATAACAAGGGCGACTTCCGGACTGTCTTCTTCCCCCAGCCTGTGCCCATCTGCTGAGTAGATTGCGTAGATTATGGAGCCTTCTTCTTCTTCCTGACGAACATAAGCCATCTCCATGGATCCTAGAACGGCCAGGGCTGCGGGACTCAATTGTCGAAGGGTTGCTTCTTGATACTGCATCACTCTACTCCTGTTACACCAACGCTTGCCCGGTTAATCAATAACCTCAGACGGGGCGATGGTTTTCAGATCCTTTCGGGATCCTTTTGAATTTATCTTGATCTGCGTCACATCTTTAGTCTGTTCAGGCAGCAGCAAATCGATATGAAGAAGGCCATTGTCCATTTCTGCACCCGCGACCTCGACACCTTCCGCCAACACAAATTTCTTCTGAAACTGGCGGGCGGCAATACCGCGGTGCAAATAGGCACGACCTGTATCCTCTTTCTGCTTACCATGAATGATAAGTTGGTTTGTTTCCAGAGTAATTTTTAGGTCTTCTTCAAAAAAACCGGCGACGGCAAGAGTAATCTGAAGCCGGAAATCACTGACATGTTCGATATTATACGGTGGATAGCCATCTCCACCTGATTTTGCGAGCTGTTCGAGCATATGCTCGAAATGATCAAAGCCAAGCAAAAGCGGACTGTTAAACATAGATACGCGAGGCACAGCGTAGTCTCCTCTTCTGAGCGAGTCATACCAGATCCGGTTACCGGCACCTGTTGGATAGCCCAGTATGGCGCTATCACGTCATTTAATGTAGGTTGCCTGCACCTCCGCATCAAGGTCACTCTTAACTTTTTGCTGTGACTACGGTAGAGGAAGCCAGTCAAGAAAGAAAAACCAAGAAAATTGGAGCCCAATTAATGAGTATCGACCCCCATAAAGACTCCCTCAAAATCGGCATCGTTGGTGCTGGTGCAATGGGTCGCGGCATTGCGCAAGTCACTGTGACTGGTGGCATGGAAGCCATCATTTTTGACGCAGCAGACGGCGCGGCAGCGGCCGCCAAGGATTTTATCAGCGGTATGATCAACCGCTCTGTAGATAAAGGTCGGATGGAATCTGAGGACGGTTTGGCAGCGATCGGCCGGATTTCAATTGCAAACAGCATTTCAGATTTTAAAGACTGCGATCTGGTTGTTGAGGCCATTGTCGAAAATATCGCGATCAAACAGACCGTTTTCAAACAGATTGAAGCGGTTGTTCGCCCCGATACAATCATCGCTTCCAACACGTCCAGTATCCGAATTTCCAGTATTGCATCCGCTTGTACTCACAAAAACCGGGTTGCCGGCCTGCATTTCTTCAATCCCGTTCCGTTGATGAAGCTGGTTGAAGTGATCAACGGCACCGATACGGATGCAGACACCACAGCTGCCCTCGAAATAATTGGCAAGCGCATGGGCCGTGTTCCGGTTGTTGTCAAAGATGCCCCGGGTTTTCTGGTAAATCTGGGCGGCCGGGCCTATACGACGGAAGCCTTGCGCATTGTCTCTGAAGGAATCGCGGAACCTCATGAGGTTGATGCGATCATGCGGGAGTCTTGCGGTTTCCGTATGGGGCCTTTTGAGCTGATGGACTTGACCGGAATTGACGTAAATTTCCCGGTGAGCCAAATCATCTATAAGGGATATTTTCACGATAAACGCCTGTCCACCGCGCCGCTTCATGAAAGCATGATGGAAGCAGGGCGCTTGGGCCGTAAAACCAAAGCCGGTTTTTATGATTATGA
>JAESPT010000346.1 GCA_016765515.1 Sneathiella sp.
GGACCATTGATGAGCAGGTTCTGGCGCGTCTTCTGAAAAATTCCTATTTCGATAAAATACCGCCCAAAAGTCTCGATAGAGACGATTTTTCAGCGGCCTTGATTCAGAATATGACTGTGGAGGACGGAGCCGCGACGTTAGCCGCTTTTACTGTGCAAAGCGTTGCCAAAGCGCTCGATCACATGCCTGAGCCGCCGGTGCGCTGGCTGGTGACGGGGGGTGGTCGTAAGAACGGAACGTTTATGCGCTGGATTTCGGATGCGGTTAATACGCCGGTGCAACCGGTCGAGACTGTTGGCTGGCGCGGAGATGAATTGGAAGCGGAAGCTTTTGCGTATCTTGCCGTTCGCAGTCTTTATCAATTGCCCCTGAGTGTGCCGACAACCACAGGTGTTTCAAAGCCCACGCTTGGCGGTGTTCTGTATACGGCGATTAAGTAGCCCGATAAATATCAGCTGAAAAATTGACCCCAGTCAATGGGAAGGGACACAATCAGCGCTATGAAGGATACGAGGATAACAATGATCATAAACCATGAACTGGTGCCCATGCCTTTGGACTTCTTCACAAAAAGACGTTGATATCCTTCATGACCGATTTCATTGATATGCTCATTTAGCGCTTCTTGTTGCTTCAGGATTTCGTCGTATTTTCTACCCGGGTCAAAACTTGTCTTAAGCGTTCGGCGTACCTTTTTGGGCTCGTCCATATTATCCTTCTGACACTTCTGTTTATTCTCTAAAAAGCCCTCCTGGTATTCTCCAGCAGGGCTTATGAAGTTAGTTAGGAAACCGCAGGGTCGCAAGTCTATTTGGATTTTTTCTTTTTCTTCTTCTTTTTACGAACAACCTTTGCTTCTGACCCTTTGAAAGCTTCCATATCATGGAGACCGTAGCCTTTTTTCATGCTTTCGCTCATGTAGAAATCAGGGTCATATTCCTTATCTTTCCACACATACCAATCCGGTTTTTCAATCCCTTCATATTCCAAAACCATAACTGCGCCGCCAGGGGTTTTCCCGTTGTTGCTTACATGATGTTCGATATGATCATGGTTGATCCACAGGCCCGGGTTATCCATTCTCACAATGGCGTCTATTCGGGCGCCAGAAGGCACATCAATCACATCGGCCCAATACGGGGAATCCAGAGGAATGCCATCTTTGTGTGTGACAAACATATCATGCCCGTGCAGGTGAAAGGCGACGTCTGTACCCGCACCAAATAATCGGAGCCTCAACACATCCCCCTCTTTGACTTTAAGGGGCTGTGTCATTGGAAAAGAGCGACCATTAATGGAGAAATAATCCATTTTTTCGGTTGGATGTCCGCCTTTGCCGTAAGACATTGCAACGTCGGAATTCCATCCGGTAAACATCAGGATGGCTTCTTTGGTCACTTCTGCCTCAATCGGGATCGGGTCTTTAGGATCGACGATCATCGCTCCCCACATTCCGCGCAAACCCACATGTTCGGGGACATTCACATGACAGTGATACCAGAGGCTTCCTGGTTTATCCGCAATAAAGCGGTAGACAAAACTTTCGCCCGGATCGATGGCTTTCTGTGTGACCCCTGGGACGCCATCCATTTTCCATGTGCCGGTTTGAAAGGTGCCATGCCAGTGAATTGTGTGATTAAGGGTTGTGTTGTTGGTAAGAGTAACCTCGACTTCGTCGCCTTCTTTCACATGAAGCAAGGGGCCTGGGACTTGTCCATTATAGGCCCATACTTTTGACTTGAAGCCGGGCGCCACTTCGATCTCGACCTCTTCAATCGTCATATCGAATTTTCTAAACTCAGCGTGGGCGTTAATCCCACTGGCGCTTAATGCCAGCATGGCAAAAGCTGCAGATCTGACCATCGTTCTTAAATTCATTGAAATTCTCCTCAAGGGAAAGGGATTGCTTTTAGGGAGCTGTCAGGGTTCGCAAATAAACAACAAGCTCAGAAATTTCGTCATCCGACAGGTTGTTTTCCCACGGGGGCATGAGAACTGATTTGTTTACGGCCTTGCCGCCGAATTTAATGGCTTTGAAAAGATCTTCATCCGTTCGTGCATTCATTTCTTTGGCTTCGGTATGATCTTTTGGTTGAACCGCCATATACGGAGCATTAACGCCATATCCGTCTGCTTCCATGCCATGGCACTGAGTGCAATAAGCTTTATATAAATCGTGTCCTTTGCCAGAGTCTGCAGCGAGAGTTGGCTGACCGATCAAAACGGATAGAGCAGAATATGCGGAGACAATGAGGAGCGATTTGCCAAAGGTTTGCTTCATTGTTTTTCTCCAGAAATCAGTTTGAGGTAATGAACCAGTTTGTAAATTTCCTTATCTTTAAGCTCAATATGAGGCATCAAGCTAATGTCATCCCAAGCCACTGGATTGCGGATGAAGGAGACAATGAAATCTGGATTTAGCCGAGTGTAGGCAGAGTAAAGCTCAGGGCCTGAAACGCCGCCAATCCCCTCTTGATCCTGATGACAGGATGAACACCCTTTGAATTTATTAAAATTCATCGCCGCCATTTTATGGGAGACTTTTTTAGGCGTATATTCACCGTTTGTGACGAGGTCCGGGTTGGCCGTCAACGTCATGAGATAATCGGCAATACCGATTGCTTCTTCGGACGAGACCGTTATGTGCTCTGATAACGTCTTGTCATCTATAAAATCACCTTCGTCTGTCACCACGGTATGATTGCCAGCAAACATGCCGCCAGGGCGAATTCTCGTGGGTTCTTGCAGCCATTTTACAATCCAGTCCCGTCGGTATTTGGTGCCGGCATAGCCGAGAGCGGGACCTTTCTGTTCCATGCGGCCTGGTTCCGTTAGTTTCAGAGGCGAGACTGAATGGCAGGCGATACATTTTTCCTGAACCAGCTCCGCACCGGTTTGTGCAGAGACGTTTGCAGTTGTTAAAAAAAATCCCAGAAATAAAACCGGAGATAATAATCGGTATCTAACAGTCATTATTTTTTCCTTGGTTTAAGGGGGAGAGGGCATAATTTCCGTGAAGATCTAATCCCCTGTTCTTCGCAGGTGTGAAGAACAGGGAGCGAAAATATCGAGTTAATCTTCTTCGCGGATGATCAGGTTGCCGTTCGTGCCAAAGGCCGGATTGGCATCTTCATGGTTCAACAAAATTGTGATTGCACCGCTCAACGCATTCTTCATCTGATGATCAACGAGGGCATTATTCGTCGGGCGGTCTTTGGGACTGATCAGGTCGAGGGTCACTGCATGGGCAGGCGCAACGCTGTAAGTCTGCATGCCATGGGAAATATTTTTTGGATTGCCGTTGTCCCAAACCCGATCCCAGATTCCGGCGATGGGGTGAAAGGCGACACTGTCATTGATCTGTGCATTAACGAAATAGAACCGAACCCGCTCACCCGGTTTTGCTTCAAGGGCGAGACTGGCATTCTGATCGTGCACAGGATCGTAATGGAAGACTTTGCCATTGATCAGGTTGCCATATTTTCCAATATTTTTTGTAATGTCCTGAGGGGATGTTCCCTCTTTGAACAGATCCCCCTGAACAATGACATATTCGCGATCAGGTTTCGGGTAGGCTTCACTATAACCTTCTTTAGGATCAACAATGATGACCCCATACATGCCCCGGGCAATATGTTCGGACATGGCTTCGGCGCCGCAATGATAAATAAACACGCCAGGATAATCAGCACTGAACTGGAAATCCTTGGTCTGGCCCGGATTAATGGTTCCGAACTCATCCAGGACATCAACGACGGCCGCATGGAAATCCATGGAATGGCTCTGCTTGTTGGTTTTCAGGTTATCAAGAGTAAAATTGACAATATCCCCCTGAGTAACTCTAACAAGAGGACCGGGAATGGTGCCGCCAAATGTCCACATCTCTTGTTCCGTGCCAGCATTATCAATGATCAGTTTTTTTTCGATGACTGGAATTTTAACGTTGACTGTTTTGGCGAAAGCGGCCGCTGGAAATAGAAAAGCGATACCGGTTAAAGCAATGGTTAGATTTTTAAGATTCATCGTTTGCCTCGCTTGAATTTAAAGATGTATTTAAAATGCATGTTTTATATATCAACGATAAACATGCATTTTAAATACATCTTTTATATATTTTGATTCAACTCATTGTCTGAGGGAAAATAGAGGGAATTGTATTGAAGGGATAAAAAGAGTATCTAATAGATATCTTATTGAGATAATGGGATAACCCAATGCGACTCACTTATCATACAGACTATGCTTTGCGCCTTATTATGATGCTTGCCGTGGAGCCGGGTCGGCTGCACACCATCGGAGAAATAGCCGAACGATATGACGTGTCGCGGAATCACATGATGAAAGTTTCCCACACGCTGGTTGCCGCCGGTTTTCTTGATCCTGTGCGGGGGCGAAATGGTGGGTTACGGCTGAAACATCCCCCTGAAGATATAAATTTGGGCGCTGTGGTGCGGGCGACAGAAGACAATTTTGATCTGGTTGAATGTTTTGATGCGAAGAAAAACAAATGTGTTATTTCCAAAGAATGCGGATTGCGCGGCCCTTTGGAGCAGGCTTTGAAAGCATTTATTGATACGTTGGATCAATATAGTCTGCAGGATCTTATCACCTCACCAGGAAGTTATGGTGAACTGAGGAAATTGTTTGGTTAGGAAATGAGCTTGCTGCCGCAAGTCACTACCTATCATACGATATATGTCGCCTGTATCTGCCATTTCTGCTGACTATTCACACTGACTGAGTGAAGAGGAAGATATCAATCTTTTTACAATTGCGACTGGTGAGAGTCGTCTTTTCCGGCGACGATCATTAAAGTTCCCATGGTCGCAGACAGCCGGGACTCCAGGTAGGGTTTATATTCATCGCTATTGTAGAAAGACATTGCCAAATCCTTTGAGGGCCATTCAATAATCACCGACGTTGTCCCGGGTACTATATTGCCCTCCATAGCATCAACATCGGACGTGCGGGCCAGATACTTTCCGCCCATTCTCTCAACAATATTTGTCACTACTTCCGCATATTCTGAAATCCAGTCCGTGTTCTTTACTGTGAATTCAACGATTGTGTAGTGTTTCATGAAAAAACCTCCTTGAATCTTCTTCTTGTTTTGCCGCCATCCAAGTCTGTCGGTGAAGGAGGCATTCCATAATATGGTGTAATAGAATGGAAAATCGACAA
>JAESPT010000347.1 GCA_016765515.1 Sneathiella sp.
CGCTGACGATTAATTCTGGAGCGGATGTACCAAAAGCAACAATGGTCAGGCCAACAATTAAAGAAGGAACGCCCCATTTATGGGCAAGTGCAGCTGCGCCGCGTACCAAGATGCCGCCCACAGTCCCATGACCAATTAAGGCAACTTGCGCCCCTTGCTCAGCGGCTGTGATGGCGGCTGAGAAGCCTGCGGATCCGGCACCAATGACGGCAATATCATACGACCCATTTGGCTTGAGAGCGCTGTTCGTTTCGCAGCAGTCTTGTCGGGCGTTCGTCATGTTTTTTCTTTCATATCAGGCGCGTCAAGGTGGGAGCGATGCACGGCGATTTTACCCCGGCGTAAATAGTATGAGTAGGCCGCGACAGCGATGACGGCGGCAATAGTCAGGCGTATGGCGAAATGAAACTCAAGCCAGAAGAGTAGCGCCAACAGGGCAACAACAATAAAGGCAATATATCCCTTAGGGTTAGGCCCCACTTTCCCGGACCGTAAATAAAGTGCATGAGCAACAACACCCATGGAAGCAAACATCAGCGGAAACAGCGCATAATCAATCCAGCCGAGCCAGGCGGAAATACCGGCGAACCCGAAAACAACAACGAGCAGCGGGGTGAAACAGCAGACGGCACCAATAATTGTTCCCGCAATCCCGGCGTTAAGGGTTGTTCTTTCAGTCATCGAAGATTTCTTTCATTTGTTTTTCTTCCGTGCGGCGGTTCTGGCGCCAACGGAAAAAGTAAAAGGCTATGCCGGTAACGAGAACCACGACAAGCGCAATTGATACGGGTTCAATACCGGCAAACCAGCTAAAAAAACCGGCGGCGAATGAAGCAAACAGGATTGGCCCCAGACAACAGACAACCATCAGGGGCGCGAGAATTTTCAGTGTTAGACTACTTCTGGGTTTTTCACTCATTGTGCACCTATTTGATATTTTGCGTTTCATCTCTATCACTGGAAATGCTAACCTAGGGCCTGTAGTAACTACAGGGGCAAGGAAAAAATATGTCCTCTCACAAGAATGTTATAAGAGATGCGACGATAACGATTGGCACTCTGGCAAAGAAGACAGGTGTTAATCTTGAGACCATTCGATATTACGAGCGCATTGGTGTTATGCCAAAGCCCCCCCGAAGCGCCGCAGGGCATCGGATCTACGATCATGACCATCTAAAACATCTCAGCTTTATTAAACGGAGCCGCGAGTTGGGATTTACGCTGGATGAAGTCCGTGCTTTGTTGAGGCTTGTTGATAGGGGCGACTATTCTTGCGACGAGGTGCGCACCTTGACATTACAGCACCGAACAGACGTGCAAACAAAGATCAAGGACCTGCAGCGTCTCGAAGCCACCCTGACGGAGATTTCTGACAAATGCATAGGCGGCTGTGTCCCAGAATGCCCCATTATTGAGGCTTTATACAGTGATGGCACGGAAGGAGCATAGCGCGTTCGTTCATCAAATGACCGTGATTTCCGGAATAATTCCTATTCATTCTTGAGCGGTTGCCTGCATACTTCTGGGGACTGGAGGATGGCATGGAAAAGAACAGGCTGAGTCGACGTCACATCATTCAAACTGGGTTGGCACTCTCGCTGACCTCTTCTGCCGGTAGTGCATTTGGAGGCATAGAGACGATGCCGCTGACCCCTGCATGCGGGGTAGACTCCAAGCTGACACAACCGCAAACGCCCGGACCCTTCTTTACGCCGGACACACCTTTGAGAAATGATTTCCGGGGAGATGGTTCGGGCGGTCAGGAAATGACCGTTAGCGGCTTTGTGACGGATCAACAATGTCGTCCTTTGGCCAATGCCCAGGTCGAGCTTTGGCATGCAGGTCCTGATGGCAGGTATGACAATCAGGGCTTTAAGTTTCGCGGCCACTCCTTCACTGACGATAAAGGACGGTATGATTTTGCGACTTTGGTGCCGGGGCTTTATCCCGGTCGTACCCGTCATTTCCATGTTAAAATCCGACCTGTTGATGGTCCTTGGCTCACTTCACAGCTCTATTTTCCAGGCGAGAGTGCCAATAACGTTGACGGCATATTCGACAAACATTTGATTATGGCGATCAGCCAGGCAGGCACTCTTATCCGTGCCCGGTTTGACTTTGTCGTGAGGGCCTAGTGCCCGGAGCCGGACGGTAAAAAATCAAGAGCCTTTCTGCTACTTACAAATTTGAAAATCAATTGAATTAACCTATTAGTAGTAAATCTAATGATATATATTGCGAGAAATCTCTTTCAAAATATGTATTGAGTGAAAAATGAGATTCCAGGATCTAAAAACGAAAACCAAAATTCTCATTGGCATCGGTTCACCGATGGTTCTTTTTGTCCTTCTTGGTGCTGTGCTGGCAAACAGCATCGGCTCTATCGTTGAGACCGACAGGGCGGTTGATCACACGCATAAAGTTCTGGCAAAAGCGTCAGATATCAGTCGGTCGGCGGTTGATATGCAAACGGGCATGCGGGGTTATCTTCTCGCTGGCAAGGAAGCGTTTCTGGGGCCTTATGAGCTTGGGGAAAAAAAGACCTACGCCCGTATTGATGAGTTGCGCAGCATAGTCACTGATAACCCTACGCAGACCCGGCGCCTGGATCAGATCCGGGGCTTGCTTAAAGAGTGGCAAAAGCAGGTCGCCGAACCGACTATTGCCCTGCGCCGTGAGATCGGTGATGGTAAAACTATGAATGATCTTGCCAGGTTGGTCGCGGAGGTTAAGGGCAAACAGTATTTCGATAAATTCCGTCGTCAGATCAACTCTTTCGTTCAGCAGGAAGAAGAATTGCTGAGAATACACCATAAAGAATTCAGTGACGCGCGTCAGTCTGTAGATCACAATTCTGAGACAGTGGATCAATCCGAAGCACGGGTTAATCAGGCTCTTCAAGTCCTTGCTGCAACCGCCGAGTTAAAGGCCGATGCTGTGGATATAGAGACCGGCATGCGCGGTTTCCTTTTGACTGGAGATGAGGATTATCTGGAACCCTACACGATTGGGAAGCAAAAATTTACAGATACAGTGGCGCGCCTTTCGCACTTGATACGTGATAATCAGGTTCAAGTTGATCGACTGGAAAAACTTAGGAGCACTGTCGAGGACTGGATCGAAAATATAACGGGACCTGCTATTCAGCAACGCCGGGAAGACGACACAAACACAAACATCTTGGGGAGCATTTCCAAAAGGAAGCTAACAAAAACCGGGAAACAATATCTCGACAGTTTTCGGGTGCAACTTGCCGTTTTCAATGAGGCTGAACTGACACTGATGAACTATCGTCAGACAACGGCAGCGACGGCAAAAAATATCGTTGAAGACAGTCTAATAGTCATGTCTGAAAATGAAGTATGGGTTTCTCATACCATCCAAGTAATCCAGAACGCCAATGCGATTCTGACAACTGGGGTGGACATGCAGACC
This sequence comes from Sneathiella sp., assembly GCA_016765515.1. GTDB lineage: Bacteria > Pseudomonadota > Alphaproteobacteria > Sneathiellales > Sneathiellaceae > Sneathiella. The sequence continues at coordinate 3,436 of JAESPT010000347.1, forward strand.
GGCATGCGCGGCTATTTGCTGGCGGGCAAGCAAGAATTCCTCGAGCCGTACACTACAGGCACCACTAAGTTCTACAGTGACATTGCTAATTTGAGAAATACTGTTAGCGACAACCCAGAACAGGTGCAACTGCTGGTGTCGGCCGGGGAAACCATTCGAACCTGGCAGGAAACTGTCATAGAACCTATCATTGCGCTCCGCCGGGAAATTGGCCACGCCAAGACCATGGATGACATGGCTCATCTGATCGGGGAATCACGCGGCAAGAAATTTTTTGATGATTTTCGTATTCTCATGAACGCTTTTGAAGCCGAGGAATACA
>JAESPT010000348.1 GCA_016765515.1 Sneathiella sp.
CTATCAGAACGAAATTAACGTCCCTGAATATGAGTCCTGCAACCAACGTTTCTGGAAATGAGGAATTATGACAAATTTTAAAACACTTCGTTATGAGGTCGCAGATCATATCGCTGAAATTACACTTGACCGCCCCCCTCTAAATCTTATCGATTATGACCTGACATACGAATTTTTGGAGGCTTTGGATCTGGCAGAGCAGGACACAAATGTCAGAGTGATAATTTTGTCGGGCAAAGGCAAAGGATTATCTGGAGGCGTTGATCTGAAATTTCTGGAATCCTTTGGTCCGACCGAGATGAAAGAATTCTTGAGCCTTTTCTATATCAAGACCGTTGAAGCCATGCGTGCCCTTTCCAAACCAATTATCGCATCCGTCCACGGATATGCCAGAGAGGGCGCCTGCACGCTGGCGTTCGCCTGTGATATGATTATTGCTTCAGATGATGCTGATTTCGGTTATCCCGGCGTTCCAAATCTGGCGGCCCCTCCCGGTATGCATGTTTGGCATTTACAGAAACTCATTGGCCGGATGAAAGCGGCTGAGCTGATCTTTACCGGCGAGCCTATAAAAGCCGACGAAGCGGACAGATTGGGCCTTATTACAAAAATGGTGAAACGCGAAGACTTGTCCGCAGAGACTCGTAAATTGGCAAAAAAAATCGCTCGGATGTCTCCCCTCGCGCTCAAAATATCTCGAGAGCTGATGTACCGGGTTGAAAGCATGGACTTTAAACAGGTCCCCCCCACAGCCCTCGATGCCATGGCCGTTGCCTTCGGATCAGAGGATAGTAAAGAGGCACGAAAAGCATTTAATGAAAAACGGCCGCCGAAATGGACAGGTCGATAAATATTACACCCTCTCTTAGGCCTGCTCTTTTGACTTTGAGCTTTATGCATAATTGGGTAATAAAACATAATGGGTAATCAAGCGGAGAGCGTTAAATGAATGAAAAAATAAAAGGCCTGAGAACTATCGCTCTTCGGCCTATTGATTGCTCTCCCAACCACATAAAGCAGTTCATAAACATTATACTCGACGGTGGTGAGGTTCCCATTGAAAATCTCAAGCGCGGAATACCAACCGCTGAAATGCTGTTTTTTACCGGAACACCGGGGAAATTAATGGGTGTAAGTGCTGTCCGTTATCCTAACGCAAAATACAGTAAACATCTTTTCGAACATGCTGGTGTTCCACAAATGTATAATCCATTGAGTGTAGAAGTTTGCTGGCTCTGTGTTCTTCCTGAATATCGGGGTAAAGGCGTCTGGGGCAATAACCGAAAAGTCCGATTGGACTATCTTGGTAACCGCCCCTACCATGCAATACACCGGGTTGAAAACGAAGAAGTAGGTGAGCCGATCAAAAGCTTGAATTATAATCAGGCCGGATCCGATTTTCACAGCGACCTAAGTGACGACAAGTTGCGTTTAATCGTTCACAATCATGATCCTGTTTTGGATAAATCCAAGCGTCTGCAATATCTATAATTTGATTTCTCAATTCGGCCGTTAATTGGACTTCTTGACGAATTTCGTCAAAATAACAATCTGCTGACCGCTAACGCGCCCTTCGATTTGATCCGGGTTATCCAGCACCAGCGATATCCCGCGGACAGCTGTCCCCCGCTTTGCTGTAAAACCAGCGCCTTTGACATTTAGATCCTTAATGAGAACCACCGTATCTCCGGCATCCAGTGTCGCCCCATTACTGTCCACATGGACGAGTGTTAGCGCGTCCTCACTCTCTGCTTTACCAGCCTGCGCCCAAGCGAGCGTGTCATCCGCCAGATACAGCATATCCAAAAGATCCCTTGCCCAGCTTTCATCATTCAACTGATTTAGCATCCGCCAGGCAACCACTTGCACAGCAGGGATTTGGCTCCACATACTCTCGTTCAGGCATCGCCAATGATGAACGTCAACTGTATCCGGTTTTTCCAGCTGATCCTTGCAAATATTACAGACAAGAACGCAATCATCTACGCTGCCATTCGACGTTGGCGGCACTTCGTAAGCTGTCAGGCTTTCTGTCGCGCCACATAACTCACATTTGTTTTCGCTTCGCTCAAGAAGCGCTGCTTCAGTACTCATTGCTAAACCATAAACCGAATCTGGAAAGAGAAAATATGTCAGAAATCAATTGATAATCTGACACTTGCCGGCGCACCATATCAGGCGAAAACTGTCACGACAACTGACGAGACACGCCATGCCAATATCTGATGGACACGGCTAATTCCTTGACGCTACTCTGCAGAAAAACAAAACTAAGAAAAATAGAAAAAAATCCCATGATGAAAATATTCGGTACGGCCTCAAGTAAGGCATTTCGCGCATTGTGGATGGCCGAGGAAGCTGGAATTCAATATGAACATATTGTTGTTCACCCTTCAGAAAGTCACCAACACGCGGGCCTTCTGAAAGTCAATCCCAGCGGCAAAATACCAGCCTTACTGGATGAAGGATTTGCTTTAACAGAGTCTCTGGCGCTCACAACGTACATTGCCCGGGCGTATGCACCGGATTTTCTCCCAAGCACCCTTCAAGGAGAAGCCCTGCTTCTGCAGTGGACCCTTTTTGCTGCGACAGAAATTGAGCCTCCCCTTATCGCCTATCTTCACGCAAAAGGAATTCCCTTTGGTGAGGTTGATGAGGAGGAAGCCCGTTTGCAATTGGACAAATTACACCGATCTTTTGCCTATCTGAATCAATCCTTTTCTAGTCCCTACCTTCTGGGAGACAAGTTCACGGTTGCCGATCTAAATGTTGCTTCTATCCTGGTCTGGGCGAAAATCGGGCATGTGGATTTATTAAACTATCCCACCCTCAACACCTGGTTATCAAATTGTTTTGAGCGAGCCACTTATATACAATTGCAGGCTCGCTTCAAGGAGCAAAGGCAGAACCGAAAATCATAATAGACGGCGCTGATCCTTCTCCTTTGAATGCCTCTCTCGTTCGTTGAATTTGAGCCGTTCCAGATAATTCTAATAGGCGACTAGATAAGTCAGGGCAATTTCGTCTAGAATGTATCTCCTACGACACGCTCACGATATTACTGCAGATCAGCATTTGTTGCGCGGGAGGGAAAATGCCGTTTGAAATCGCTTATTCGCCTGTCTTACTCTTGGCGTCCATTGCGATTGCGATAACCGCATCTTTTACCGGGTTGCGGATGACATCCAACTTGCGCACATTGGACGCTGCGCAACGGAAAAAACGGGTTGCACAAGGGGCCTTCGCCTTGGGAGGAGGTATCTGGTCCATGCATTTCGTTGGCATGCTCGCCGTCAACATGCCCCTGACAATTGCCTATGCTCCTTTGCCAACACTGGGATCTGCCCTCATTGCCATTTTGGTGACAGGAACAGCAATGTTGTCCCTTCATTTCGGTGTGCGCAACAAAAAACGGATTGCCATTGCCGGTGTCATGACCGGAATTGGAATCGTCGCCATGCATTATCTCGGCATGAGCGCCATATCGGCAAATTGCATTGTTACCTATAATCCGCTCGGACTGATTATTGCCGCCGCAATTGGGATCGGCGCCTCCATCGCGGCTATGGAGCTGGCCTATGGACAACGGACACTGAAAGCCTCCATTGCCGGTGCTATCGTCCTCGGCATTGCCATTTCTGCCATGCACTACTCCGCCATGTATTTCCCGATTTTCAGTATCAACAGCGACATTATCGTGACGCCCGTGCCGTTACTCAGTAAAGATACATTAGCCCTGATTGTCTCCTTATCGTCCTTCATAATATGCGGATTATTCCTGCTTTTCGCTATCCCCACAGGATTGGAAAAACCGGTGGAATTAAACACAACGGATGAGATACAAACGACAGCCTCAGCTGTTGGTGAAACCGAACACCCCGTGAGCAATTTGGCACATTCCTATGCGTTATCTCGAGCCCTCTCACAGCCCGCGGCATCCCCCGCAGAAGTCCGCATCCCCTATGATCGCAACAATACCATCCGATTTTTGACTCCGTCCTCCATTTTCATGGCACAGGCAAACGGGCATTACACAAAATTGCATAATGGCGAAGAAGAACTTTTCTGTCCGTGGCCAATTTCAAGGCTGGAGAAAAAGTTAAACCCAGACATGTTCATCCGCACTCACAGGAGCTTTATTGTTAATCATCAAAAGATTACCGGATTCAGACGCGACGGAGACAAAGCGTTTTGTGTCTTTGGCGACACGGGAAAACTGGAAGCCCCTGTCAGCCGAGGAAAAATTGCTGAACTTCGATCCCTCCTTAATCTAAACGGATAATCACAGCTTCCTATTCCTGTATTTCGCGCAGAATAAACGCATTTCGTGAAATAAAGGCGTTCGTCACGCCTCCCGCCTTAACCCCATCCCTGCATTGCGGCACTGTCTGCCAAACGGCGACATAATCGCCCTTTGGGTCAAATAACAGACCCAACGACATTCATGCTAGGGAGGAGCACAATGATACCCGGGTCTTTTGACTACCATCGCCCGCAATCCGTTTCCGAAGCCACTGCTATGTTGGCTGATTTGGGTGAGGATGCCCTCATCGTCGCAGGCGGGCATAGCCTGATTCCGATGATGAAATTACGGATGGCACTGCCGGAACACCTGATTGATATTCAGGATATTGCCGACATCAAATCTATCTCCATTTCAGGGCGCGATGTTGCTATTGGCGCCATGGTGACACAAGCGGACTTGATTAACTCCGCCGAGTTACAGGCGATTTGTCCCATATTGCGAGAAACGTCTCTGCAAATTGCGGACCCACAAATTCGCAATTTAGGTACCATTGGCGGAAATGTTGCTAACGGGGATCCAGGGAATGATTTACCGGCACTCATGCAAACTCTTGATGCCAGTTATATCTTGGTCAGCAATTCGGGCACACGGGAAGTGAAAGCCCGCGATTTTTATGAAGCCGCATATTTCACTGAGCGCTCCGAGACTGAAATTCTCACCGCTATCCATTTTACAGCACCGCCTGCAGGACACGGTTTCTCCTATATGAAGCAAAAGCGAAAAATCGGCGATTATGCAACGGCAGCGGCGGCCGTGATTATTGCCCTGAAGGATGGCACTGTAGAAAGCGCTTCCATCGGCCTCACGAATGTCTCTGATACGCCGCTCTACGCGGAACAGGCATCCAGGTTACTTATCGGATCCAGATTGGACGATGCGACGATCAAATCCGCTGTCGAGGCCGCCAAAACCATCACAGATCCTGCTGAAGATGGTCGGGGACCCAAGGAGTTTCGCGTCCACCTGACAGGTGTCATGGTTGAACGCGCTATCCGCCAAGCAATAAAAACCGCAACTTGAATTTCCTGTCGGAGAACAAAAATGTCAAAAATGCATGTCAAAATGACAGTCAACGGCAAGGAAATTGAAGCCCTTGCTGAACCACGCACTCTATTAATCCATTTCCTTCGAGAAAACCAAAAACTGACCGGTCCCCATATCGGATGTGACACGGGCCATTGCGGCGCTTGTACTATAGATCTGGATGGAAAATCTATTAAGTCCTGCATGACCTTTGTCGGCCAGGTCGCCGGAAAATCAGTAACGACCATCGAAGGCATTGCTAATCCGGACGGGACGCTCCATGCCTTGCAGGAAGCCTTTCGCGAACATCATGGCCTCCAATGCGGCTTCTGTACGCCCGGTATGATAACCCGTGCCCATAGTCTGCTGCAGGAAAACCCCGATCCAACAGACGAGGAAATCCGTTACGGCATTTCTGGAAATCTGTGTCGCTGCACTGGATACCAGAATATCGTTAAGGCCATCCGGGCCGCTGCACAAATGCTAAACGTACAGGAGGCTGCGGAATAACATGAACGAACAAACCCCCATTTCCCGCGAAGATCGGCTACAAAAATTGAAAGGTATCGGTTCTGCCCGCAAACGGGTAGAAGATGCGCGCTTCACCCAGGGCAAAGGCAATTATGTCGATGACTTTAATTTGCCCGGAATGCTCTTTGGTGATTTTGTCCGCTCTCCCTACGGCCATGCCCGCATCAAGAATATTGATAAAGAAGCGGCCCTCGCTGTTCCGGGTGTCATCGCAATTTTGACAGCGGAAGATTTGAAACCTCTAAACCTTCACTACATGCCCACTTTGGCTGGGGATGTACAGGCCGTGCTCGCCGATGAAAAAGTGCTTTTTCAAGGTCAGGAAGTCGCCTTTATTATTGCTGAAGATCGCTATATCGCGGCTGATGCTGTTGAGCTGGTCGATGTGGATTATGAAGAACTGCCAGCCCTTACCGACGCCTTCAAAGCCTTGGATGATGATGCACCGCTTCTGCGAGAAGACATCAAGGACAAAATGGAAGGCGCACATGGCCCCCGTAAACATCACAATCATATCTTCCTGTGGGAAGAGGGTGACAAAACGGGTACTGAGCAGGCACTATCCGTAGCGGACGTTGTTGTTGAAGAAAAAATCACCTATCAACGCGTCCATCCCTGCCCGCTAGAGACCTGTGGCTGCGTTGCTTCCATGGATAAGATTAACGGCAAGCTGACCGTGTGGGGCACGTTCCAGGCCCCTCATGCTGTGCGGACAGTCGCCTCTCTGATCACCAATATCGCCGAACATAATATCCGGATTGTTTCCCCTGATATTGGTGGCGGTTTTGGCAACAAGGTGGGTGTCTATCCCGGTTATATCTGCTCGATAGTCGCCTCCATAGTGACCGGCCAACCGGTAAAATGGATAGAAGATCGCATTGAGAATCTGACCGCAACAGCCTTTGCTCGCGATTACCATATGACCGGAAAAATTGCGGCAACCAAAGATGGCAAGATTACAGGATTATGGTGCCATGTCCTGGCCGATCACGGTGCCTTCGACGCCTGCGCTGATCCGACCAAATTCCCAGCCGGTTTCTTTCACATTGTGACCGGATCCTACGACATTCCTGTCGCCTATGTTGGTGTGGACGGTGTCTACACCAACAAGGCACCCGGGGGCGTCGCATATCGCTGTTCATTCCGGGTCACGGAAGCCGCTTATCTCATTGAGCGGATGATTGATATATTGGCCCACAAACTGGACATGGATCCTGTGGAACTTCGCCTTAAGAATTTCATCAAAAAGGAACAGTTCCCCTATCAGTCTGCTTTGGGGTGGGAATATGACAGCGGAGATTATCATACCGCGATGGAACAGGGCATGGCAGCCGTTGATTATTACGCTCTTCGGTCTGAACAGGCGGAAAATCGCGCAGCATTTGATCGCGGTGAAACCCGAACCCTGATGGGCATCGGAACAGCATTTTTTACTGAAATTGTTGGTGCTGGTCCCGTGAAGAACTGCGATATCCTTGGACTTGGTATGTTTGATAGCTGCGAAATTCGCATTCATCCAACCGGTTCTGCTATAGCCCGTCTTGGCACGGTCAGTCAGGGACAAGGCCATGCGACAACCTTTGCCCAGATTGTCGCGACTGAAATTGGTATTCCGGCTGAAGATATCACCCTGGAAGAAGGCGATACGGATACAGCGCCCTATGGCCTTGGCACCTATGGCTCCCGGTCAACACCGGTGGCTGGTGCAGCAACCGCTATGGCGGGCCGGAAAATCCGGGCGAAAGCCCAGATGATTGCGGCTTATCTTCTGGAAGTTCACGAAGGGGATCTGGAATGGGATGTGGATCGCTTTCAGGTTAAAGGAAATCCGGAAGCCCACAAGACCATGAAGGAAATTGCCTTCGCCTCCTATAACCAGGCTATTCCCGGTCTGGAACCTGGATTGGAAGCGGTTTCCTATTACGATCCGCCCAATATGACCTATCCGTTTGGCGCTTATTTTTGTGTGGTTGATCTTGATGTGGATACGGGTGTCGTTGATGTACGCCGTTTCTATGCCTTGGACGATTGCGGTACACGGATCAATCCGATGATCATCGAAGGTCAGGTTCATGGAGGTCTGACCGAAGCCCTGGCGATCACCATGGGTCAGGAAATTTCCTATGATGAGCATGGAAATGTAAAAGGCGGCAGTCTGATGGATTTCTATCTTCCAACCGCCGTGGAGACCCCGGTCTGGGAAACAGATTTTACAGTTACGCCATCGCCCCATCATCCTATCGGTGCCAAAGGAGTTGGCGAAAGCCCAAATGTCGGCGGCGTACCAGCCCTGTCAAACGCAGTGAATGATGCCTTTGCCCATAAGGGTTTAACCCATATGCAAATGCCTCATGATCATTGGCGTGTCTGGAAAACAGCCGAAAAACTCGGCCTCACAGGCTAACAGGAACACGGGCAGGCGTATTAGAAATAGAACGCCTGCCCCATTTCACAATATGACAGTATCCAACAGCATACAAAAGAGACTTCTAGACGCCGATTATATTGCAGATGAGAGTCTCGCAATCGCTCTACAGCTCGCCCTAGATCTAAAGCGGCCTTTGCTTCTCGAGGGAGAGGCTGGTGTCGGAAAGACCGAAATTGCCAAAGCTCTCGCGCAAATACTGGACACAAATCTGATCCGCCTTCAATGTTACGAAGGGTTGGATGCTTCTGCCGCAATTTACGAGTGGAATTATCAAAAACAGCTTCTTTCCATAAAAG
>JAESPT010000349.1 GCA_016765515.1 Sneathiella sp.
ACAAGCGAAACTGTACCTCCGACACGAACGGATTCAACGGATTTTCCTAAAGTTCCAGCGCCGCCAACTTCAACAACAACATCCACACCGACGCCATCCGTCAACTCTTGAACAGCCTTTTCCCAATCCGTTGTTGTCCGATAGTTAATCGTCTCACTTGCCCCCATATCTTTTACCCGGGCAAGTTTTTCATCGCTGCTGGACGTCATGATTGTGCGAATGCCATTTGCTTTTGCAAATTGAAGTGAAAAAACAGACACACCACCCGTACCCAGAAGTAATGCCGTGTTTCCTGCTCTGGCTTCCCCTTTTTCAATCAGACAATTCCATGCAGTGAGCGCTGCACAAGGCAAAGTGGCCGCTTCTTCGAATGAGAGATGGCTGGGCATGGGAAGAGCACCGCGCTCTTTCAAAACAACATACTCAGCAAGGACACCGTCAATAGGGCCGCCCAATGCACTGACCATTGTTGAATTTTGAATAGGTCCATTTGTCCAGTCCTGAAAAAAGCACCCTACGACAGGATCACCCTTTTTGAAGGTTGTAACCCCCGCGCCGATTTCCTCAACAATACCAGCACCATCTGAATTGGGGATTCTCTCTTCTGTTATTCCGCGGGCGGCAGCTCCTTTTATCGTCAGAAGATCCCTGTAATTGATGGAATTTGCTTTCATTTTCACAAGAATTTCACCGGGACCAGGCTTTGGTACATCTCTTTCCATTTTTTTGAGGGCGTCCAGACCTTGTCCTTTTCCAATGACATAGGCTTTCATTATTATTCTCCAAAATTTCTTGTTTTATACGCCTCAGCCAGCACAGCTGTTATCATTGCCAGCATCAAGTCGTTTCTGATATTGGTCGTTATACCATTATTTTATTTCCTAAAAAGCACAATACAGCTGATTGTTGGGAGACTTCCTAAAAATCAATTCCCAAGGTGCATCACTGATATGTTGAAATTGCTCTTAAGTCAGCCATCCAAAAAGGATATGATGTGCAACAACTGTTATCCGATTATCCGACGTCCGCTAATTGTCTTTCGACACCAAACCATTAATAAGAAGAAAAAGAATGATTGACCAAGTCATCAACGAATTCAATGGCGCGCATTTTGCTCTGATATGTGCAGGTTTTTTAATCGGTGGCTTGGTAAAAGGCATTTCATCATTTGGTTTGCCAACTGTCTCCATCCCCATCATTTTATTCGTTCTTCCACTGCCATCAGCTGTATCCATCCTGGCACTTCCGCTAATTCTGAGTAATTTTGCCCAAATGATCAGCGCAGGCGGCATTAAAGCTTCCACCAAACGGCACTGGCCACTGCTCCTGCCATTGCTTATAGGGTTGCCGTTTGGCGTGTATTTTTTGGCTATCGTGAACACCCAGATTCTAACGATTGTTTTGGGAGCCGTCTTAATATTGATTACCTCTTTGGAACTCATGGGTATATCTCTGACATTCTTAAAACAGCATGAAAGGGTTTTTGGCCCGGTGATTGGAGCGACTTCTGGGGTCATAGGCGGTATGACGTCCCTTTTTGGGATCATACCAATCTTCTTTTTGGTCTCTCTTGATTTATCCAAAGAGAAGTTTGTTTCTGTTGTGAGTGTCCTCCTTTTTTCTGGAAGTGTTGTCCTTGCCGTCAGTTTGGAAAGGTCCGCTCTGCTTGGACCGCTAGAAGCCTTCTATGGTCTGGCGGGCATGGTTCCCATAATGTTCGGCATCTGGGTTGGCACTCTCATCCGCAAGCGCGTCGATCAGTTGTTGTTTCGAAAAATTATCCTATCGCTCATCTTAATTGTTGGTATTTCGATGATATACCGCAATTTTGAGGCTATTTCCTTTTTCAGTCATTGATAAGCAAGGTAATATAGATAACTCAGGTCCAACCATCACCCTATGAACGGAATTACACGTATATGACTAAGATCTTTATCGATGGGGATGCCTGCCCAGTAAAGAACGAAATTTACCGCGTTGCCGGGCGCCATAAATTAATCTCCTATGTCGTAAGCAACAGTTGGATGCGCCTTCCTCAAAGCCCTCTGATTGAACAAATTGTTGTTGATGATGGATTTGATGCTGCCGATGACTGGATCGTCGAAAATGTTGCAGCAAAAGATGTTGTGATCACATCTGATATCCCGCTTGCGGACAGATGTTTAAAAAAATCAGCGATTGTTTTGGGACCAACAGGGAAGCCGTTCACAGAACAATCCATTGGAATGTCATTAGCAATGAGAGATTTAAATACGCACCTTCGAGATACAGGCGAAATTTCCGGATATAACGCGGCATTTTCCAAAAAGGACCGTTCAAATTTCCTCAATGTTCTCGAAAATACGCTTCAAAAATTACGCTGAACAATAGTTTTTTTTCAGGAACCTACGGCAATAACAGAGGAAGAATTTTCAGCTAATGGCAAGGTGAAATTAAAACTCGCGCCGCCATCTTGCCTATTTTCAACCCAGATTTCTCCGCCAAGAAAAGCAACGATTTCACGGCAAATTGCCAATCCCAAACCTGAACCTTGCGGTTTTTCATTCGCCGTATATTGAGACTGGTGAAAGCGGTCAAATATTTTATCCTTGAGTGGAGCCGCGATCCCCATTCCGTTATCCTCCACCGTAATCAACAGTTTCTCTTCGTGGAAGTCCACGGAAACATCAATTTCGCCTGCCTCAGCATCACAAAATTTTATGGCATTGGAAACGAGATTTATCATCACTTGTAGGAGTTGATCCCGATCAGCCAGCACGTCTGGAAGCTCTTGTGGCAAATCCAATTTCAGATCGATGTTGCGCTCCTTGATCAATGCAGCGAGAGCCGCCAAGGCTTCTTCAATAGTAGAGACCACATCCACATTTTCCAACGTCCAGTCCATACGACCCGCTTCCAATTTGGCAAGATCCAGAAGTTGATCGATCAGACGGGTTAGCCGCTCACTTTCATTAATGATAATTCCCAAAAATCGTTGGCGCTCCTCAATTGAAACATCTGGATTGTCCTGTAGGATTTCTCCAAAAGCTCTCAAACTTGTAAGGGGTGTCCTCAGCTCATGGCTTATCATTGACAGGAAATCATCTTTTAATGAATCCAGCTCTTTCAGCCGTTCATTCGCCATTTGCAATTGTTCTGTCGCTTCTTCAAGAACGGTAGATTTCTCCTCGAGGCGATGACTATATTCGATGACTTGACTGGTTTCGTCAAGAATACGGTATACTTCGTCCAAGCTGACAATCTCACCTTTGACAATAGAACCAATCATGACACGAGCGGTCGCTGATCCAATAGAACCTGCAAGCAAGCGTTCGGCAAATTCCAACAGCTGGGCATCCACTGTCTGGCTTTTTCGCACATTGATATTCTTTTCTTTTGCAAAGCGCTCGAATGCTTCTGCGACCCGGCTCACACCAACAAACCGACCAACCAACAACTGCAAATCGGCAGTCGTCACAGATCCTCGCCAATAGCCGCTGTCCTTGCTGGTTTCTGTATGAAGGAAAACATCAACAAAAAGCTTTGCCTGAATACGTTCAATTGCTGTTTGCTGGGTAAGCAGCGATATCGTCCAATAAGCACCGATATTGGCAAACATGCTCCAAAACAAGGCGTGGGTGAGCCGATCATACCCCTCGAGACCAAAAAGCGTATAGGGTTTCAGCCACCAGATGCCGTAAGGTCCCTGCTCGATAAAACTGATTGGGAGCCACCCTGATTGCGCGAGCGACGGCAGAAACAATGTATACAGCCATACAAAAAATCCCATTAACAAGCCGCAAATAGCACCATTATATGTCGCGTTTTTCCAAAATATTCCGCCAATAATAGCAGGTGCGAATTGAGCCGCAGCGGCAAAAGAAACTAAACCTATGGTCACCAGTGAATAGCTCTCACTGGCAAACCGATAGTACCCGTATCCCAGAATGAGCGTCAGAAGGATACTGCTCCGTCGAATACTCAACAAAAGCCCTGTCAGATCAGCATTTTTGTTTATATTGAGCCATTTCCACCGAAGTAACAGAGGCATAATAAGGTCATTGCATACCATCGTGCTCAAAGCGATCGCAGCAACAATAACCATAGAGGTCGCCGCCGACAATCCGCCCAAGAACCCGAATAGTGCAATAAAA
>JAESPT010000350.1 GCA_016765515.1 Sneathiella sp.
GTAACAGGCGGCAAAATCAAAATGCCCATCTGGACCGATTGCACCAACAGGGCAAGCGGCAACACATAATTTGCATTCCAGGCAGGGATTGTAGTCCAGAATTTCGCCATATTCTTCCATATTCCGGTCGATCAGAACTGTGCCCAGAAGAATAAAATTTCCGAATTTGGGGTGAATGATATTTCTGTGAATGCCCATCCGGCCTAGTCCCGCCTCGATGGCTATCGGTTTATGGGAAACGATCCAGGTTTTTCCGGGGAAATCGTCCATTTCCATTGGAAACCCCATCGCAGGATACATCCCGTTGACGCCGAACCCATCCAATTTCTTCACAATCTTTCGGGCGGTGTGTAAAATATCATCGCCTGTATGATGAAATTCAATGTTGGCTGCCGAGCGTTTCGGTGTGCGTATATTCTCCCGGCCCATTTTTACGACAAATGAAATGAGTGTTTTTGTTTTGGGATACGCAACGCGCAAATCTTCCCTTTGATCGTCGAGCCCTGGTCTGGAAATTTCGACAAATCCAACGTCATCTGCCCCGCATTCCAAACAGAGTTGACGGAGCCAATCCCGATTGAGGGGTGTCGGGAAAAGAGATTGTTTATTTTCTTCCAGAAGATCAGACATTGGAAAATCCTTTTTGTAGTATATACAACTAAATAGAAAATTTTTTTAAGACAGAGATATATCGCCAATAATTGAGGAGAGAGGACCCAGAGTCTTTGCGGCTTTTTCCTGTGCGAATGTCCAGGCGGGCGTCGCTATTTCAAGTATGGCGTCACCGCTTGGTGTCAGGGTCAGAAGATGGCTCCGCTTGTCAGTGGCGGAGACAAGACTTACCCATCCTTTCTTCTTCATCTTTTCGATATTGCGGCTCACTGTAGATTTCTCAAGCGACAGGGAGTGTACAAGCTGGGTGGGGCTTGCCTGACCTCTCGCGCCGATGGCGATGAGCAGATTGAACTGGGCAATGGTGAGGCCAAAGGGGCGGAAGCTATCTTCATAGATTGCACTGACAACACGGTTTAATTTTCGAAGGCGCACAGCAAAACACTCTTTGGCAATAGTCATCGCTTGTTTTTGTGTCTCACTCATCTCTCATCCCTCAGTAAAATTATATTTGTTGTATATGCAACTTTATGAGTTGAATTTCAAGCTTTTTCTTCTTTTTTTGGGAGGCCAATATGTCGCATTTCAATTTCAGAGCTTGAGGGTTAGGCTTTCGTTCCTAGTCTGAAGAGAGGGAGCGTTATGGTAAAAAAGGATACTGTGCCAGCGAAAAGCTGCTTGGCGCAGGTTTATGGATCTGTAAATTATCAGGATTGTTTTTCCAAAAAAATCTCTGTGCAATCATCAATGTCGCCGGCGGGGCTGTTTCAGGATATGTTTTTCCCGGTTCCCGGATGGATCAAAACACTTATGAATATCAGGAACTGGATTGTCCCATTCTTTGGATTAAAAGCAGTTTCAGGAAATTCAAATGCGGTCAAAAAACGAGATGAAGATCTGACTGTCGGTGATTTTATCGGGTTCTTTGAAATTGTCAGTATGGAAGAGCATGAAATCGTTGTGTCGGCAAATGACCGACACCTGGATTCCAGTTTCTCACTGTTGATTGCCGGGGAGGGCGCGCAAAAAACAGTCTTTTTGACGTCTGTAGTAACGACGAAAGAGTGGTTTGGGGACGTCTATATGTTTGTTATCGCCCCTTTCCACCGGCTCATTGTCTGTCATCTTTTGAACAGGCTCACTTAATCTGGTTGTGCTCGTGCGCGCAGTTCATTTTTTTGTACTTTCCCCATGGTATTTCGCGGAAGCTCTTTGGTAATGAAAACCTGTTTGGGAACTTTGAAGTTAGCGAGTTTATCTTTTACGAAATCGATGACGTCCTGTTCTGTGACACTGTTTTCTCCGTCCAGCACAATAAAGGCGACAACCGCTTCTCCAAAATCAGGATGCGGGCGGCCAACAACAGCGCTTTCCAGAACCCCAGGCATTTCGTCCAGGTAACTTTCAATCTCCTTGGGGTAGACATTATATCCTCCTGAAATGACCAGATCTTTGGAGCGTCCGACAATTCGGTAATATCCCTTTTCATCTTTGCGGATCATATCTCCGGTGATGAAATATCCATCGGGACGAAATTCTGCTGCCGTTTTCTCCGGCATATTCCAGTACCCTTTAAAAACGTTGGGGCCTTTGATTTCGAGGATACCAATGTCACCATCTTTAACAATATTGCCCTGTTCGTCCGAAATCCTCACTTGGTTATCGAGGGGAAACCCAACAGAACCTGCAATACGCTCGCCGTTATAGGGGTTTGACGTGATCATGCCAGCTTCAGACATGCCATATCTCTCCAAAATTGTGTGCCCGGTTCTGGCGGTGAATTCATTAAATGTGTCTTCAAGCAGGGGAGCAGAACCTGCCGTGAAGAGGCGCATGTTGTGGCAGCTTTCCTTGCCAAATTTTTGTGACGCAAGCAATCGGACGTAAAAGGTCGGAACCCCCATAAAAACAGTTGCTTTAGGCAGGGTGTCGATCACTTCATCTGCATCGAATTTGGAAAGAAAGATAACCTTGTTTCCAGAAAGGAAAGCACAATGCAGCGCGACGAAAAGACCATGCACATGAAAGATGGGGAGCGCGTGGAGAAGCACGTCACTTTCTTCAAATTCCCAGGCTTTGACAAGAGACTGTGCATTGCTCGCCAGGTTGTTATGGGTCAGCATTGCCCCTTTTGATCGCCCTGTTGTCCCAGATGTATAGAGGATGGCCGCAAGATCCTCTCCTGTTCTTATGGTCGTGTCGAACTCGGAAGAGTGACCGCCAGAGTTCGAGATAAGACTTCCCTGGCCCTCTTTATCGAGGGTCAATACGTTAGAGACACCTGCTTTGGTGGCAATATCAAGAAGTTCTGTTCTGTTGGATGGGTCGCAAACAAGAACCGCCGGGCTGGCATCGCTTAAAAAATAGTCGATTTCAGCAGATTTATAAGCCGTATTGAGAGGCAGGTATACGAGGCCGGAACGAAGGCAGGCCAGATAGAGAAAAACCGCTTCCACTGTTTTGTGCACCTGCACCGCCACCCGGTCTCCCGGTTTGGCGCCGGATTCTATCAAGTAGTTGGCAAAGCGACCACTTGTGTCTTGCAAATCCTGAAATGAATAAGTCTTGCCAGATGGCAATTCAAAGGCCGTGCGGCTTTTATCGGCAGGAAATTTTCTCTCAAAAAAATGGTATAGGTTTTCGTTTGTCATAATACTCTTTGTATTCTTGTTCATTCACGCAGAAGATTGCCCATAATGGGAGGGTAGAGTGGAGAGAAAATCGGTAAATCTCTCTCCCTGTATGGTCACATGATCTCTGGTGAGGTTTTCTGCCAACCCTGCATTCCCCGCCAAAATAGCGTCGACGAGTTCGCCATGTTCTTTCGACGATGATTTCATTCTTCCAGGGATGCGAACCTGAAGCCTGCGATGCGGCGAAAGGCGACGGCGTAAATCCCGGGTTTGTTTTTCGAGGTACGCGTTATGACTAGCCTTATAAATCAGACTGTGAAGAGCCATGTTCTGTTGATAATATTCATCAAACTGGTCGGTTTCAGAC
>JAESPT010000351.1 GCA_016765515.1 Sneathiella sp.
CCCACAGGCCGGCGAATTCCTGGCCAAAGAATGAAGATAATGAGCCCACTTCAGGTAGATATGTCCCGGATACGTTATCCGTGTCAAAAGGGATTAAACGAGGAGCGTTATCGTTGAATGTCACGTCGAAAGTTCCGTCGCCAAAGTCCTCAGATCCGAGGAATAATTGAACTTCGGTTGCATTGTGGACAATAAATATGTCCAGTTCTTTCCACCATGTAAAGCGGCTATTAATACCGCTGGGGCGGAGACTGATGGACACCGAAATATCTTGAATAGACCCGCCAGATACTGCATTTAGTTGATGGGTTGTTCCCGCTGTCTTGTCGACAAGATTGGCTGCTATACCATCGACGTGAAGGACAGCGGCTGTTGCGGATTGCAGGGGAAGTCCGACCGCCATCGCAGCACTGAGCACAATAGCGCAAGTATAGAGTCGAATTTTTCCTGTAAATCGCATTATAAATCCCCCGAAAATGGATTGCGTTAGGCTACTGTTTAGTTGTTTACGCCAAGGACAGTATGTCTATACTTTTATCCATATTATTATATCTCTGATTGTATCCAATACTACAGGATAAAGCTAAAGTACACAGTAATAATACATTAACCATATTAAATCTATTGACCGGAGATTTTCAGAAATCTAGGCGGGATCGGGAACCTGCTGGTGGCTTGCCCCCTCACCCGCTGTATGTCGCCTCCTGGCCCATAAGAGACTAAATTTTGGCCTTTAATTCACACCCGTAGTCGCTCGGAAAGCGAAAATAAAATCCACGGAACCAGTATTTCGATATTTAATAAACAGATCAGTCCCTGCCCTCCCTCATTGGGCTGTAGTTGATCCTAAACAGTCCTGGGATCGATCGCTCGACCTTCGTTAAAATATTCTATGTCCAATGACCAGAAAGAAGTTGGATTTGAATTAGACTGACTTGGGGACTGACGCTATTGACGCGTGCTAAAACCGTTAATTCTACCAGCATCGAATTGACGAAGTGTCGAAATTAATTTTTAATTTGTCCAGCCCTGTACCAACTTGGTGCTTCGCCGAATTCCAGCTTAAAGAGCCTGGAAAATTCACTCGAAGATTTAAAACCATTTTTATAGGCTATTTGGGTCATCGTCATGCCAAATGGATTTTGAGTGAGTGTTTTACGGGCGGCTTCCAATCTCTTTCTCTTTAATCTTTCCATTACGGGTTCCGAGTTTGAGAATATCTTGTAAAGATAGCTTTTAGAAATATTGCAGGCGGCGGCGATCTTTTGAGGAGAAAGTGTATCATCCCTATAAGATTGCTCGATATAGGCGATAGCCTTGGCCTTATGGGCTTCCATCGCGATACTTTCTTCAGAAGGAACATCTCCTCCACTAAGATAGAAAGAGATCGCATCAAGTATCTGATTATTAACAAAATCGGTCGTTCTCTCGTCTAAAGGAGATGTACTATTTAGGAATTCGCCAATAGTTTGCTTCAACATATGATAAATTAAATCGGGATTAATTACTTCTTTATCCAGGATGGCCGGTTTGATCCCAATTCTGTCTTCTATCGCTCTCGTTGGAATTTTAACGTTAAATGTTCCGTAGC
The DNA here is from genome assembly GCA_016765515.1 of Sneathiella sp. Classification (GTDB taxonomy): domain Bacteria; phylum Pseudomonadota; class Alphaproteobacteria; order Sneathiellales; family Sneathiellaceae; genus Sneathiella. Next base: position 1,592 of record JAESPT010000351.1, read on the forward strand.
AGTTATCTATATGCAATTTTGCTGTCATGCTGTTGTTGATTAAGAAAACATTATTTGGTTTTAATTCTACAGTCCTACCGCCAACCTCACAAAGAGCCCGTCCGTAATTTGGAAATGACAGCGAATAAAAAGGTTCATTTAGCTGCCGTAAATCCCGATCCCTTCGCTCAAAAGACTGGTTGCCAAATTCAAGACTGGTAAATGTAAGCTGTCCTATCTGTTTGCTAGAATAGGCACCGGAGATATTTGCCTCTCCCCTTTTGACGATATCCACAGCGCCCCAAAGCTGACCAAACTTTTCATGCCAATAGGTTTCTCTATCAGCCGAAAGCATATCCTCAGTATCCGCGATCTTAGGCAAGGCTGTCTTCGCCAATCTGTAAAGTGAGTAACTGGTCATTTGGTCTGCGTTTTCCCGGTAACTCATCAAGAGTGGACTGACTCACAAAACATCATATCACAGCTCACAAGAATTGAGCAAAAAAGAAGGTTAGTAATCACTCCATTCAATTGGAGCGACATGATCAAACAGGGAGCAGTGCATCATGATGAGGACATTAAAAAGTGGGGTTATTCTGTCAGCGGCTATTGCCGTAATAAGTAGTTCCGCTAGCGCAGCGGAAATAAATTGGACATTAGCGTACCTAGCCGTCAATGGAACGGTTTATGAAGAAGTTGCTAAAGCCATACCGGAGCGCATCGAAAAAGCAACGAATGGCCGCCTAAAAATTACAGCAAACTCCTCGCTGATCAAAGGCAATCGTTTACTTGAGGGTGTGCGAGATGGGCTGGTCCAAATGACATTACCGTTGACCGGTTACTACACAGGCTCTCAGCCACTCTTTACGGTCCCATCCCTGCCCGGTATCTCTGAGAGTTACGAAAACATGCAGGCCCTGTCCGCATCTGAGTACGGAGAGCAGGTTCGAGAACTCTTTAAAACCAAATTCAACGCTACCCAGCTCATGGAAACCGCTTTCTGCCCACAAACTCTCTTCTCAACAGTGCCGATCGCGTCGGTTGAGGAATGGAAAGGAAGGAAACTTCGTGTGAACAACCGGGGCACAGGTCTCATTGGTGCTGAGCTTGGCGCAGTAACTGTTTCTTTAAGTGCAGGTGAGGTTTTGCCCGCCCTTGAACGGGGTGTCATTGAAGGTGTCATCACCGACAGTTGTTGGGCATACGGCGCGGGTTTCCAAACGGTCATCTCTCATGCCGCGAACTGGAAACTTGGCAGTGTCTTGCCCTCTCCTGTTCTAGTAAATATCGACGCGTGGGACTCGCTTCCCGAAGATCTGCAAACAATCGTTCGGCAGGAGTTTAAGACGCTTGAAAAAGAGTTTGCAATCCGCTGGAAACAGCGCGCTGATGAGATGCCTAAACTGTGGGAAAAAGCGGGCGTTAATTTCCATAATATTTCAGCTGGAGAAAATGAGCGCGTCTATTCAGACAAAATCCAAGCCCCTGTATTGAAGGCATGGAAAAAAGATATGAAACGCGCCGGTCTAGATGCAGACAAAATATTGGCAATTGCCCGTAAAGCCGTGAAATAAGTAAATGAGTACCGTAGTAAAAACAATTGGGGCAACGGAAAGGTTGCCCCAATTTATCAAAATGTTCGAACAAATTTCGCGCACTCTTGCCATCTTAAGTGTCGCTGGAATGTTCGGAAGTATCCTTATTGAAGTTATTGGCAGAAGCCTGTTTGGCGTTGCGACAATTTGGGTAACCGAGGTTTCTTCCTATTTGATTGTCGCCATTACTTTTTTAGGGGCTGCATTCGTTGCCTCTCGTGATGCGCATATCAGGGTAGATATCATCACGTCGAGATTACAAACGGGCCTATCACACGTGGTTCAAAGTGCCACAACATGGATTTCGATTGCGGTATGCATTCTTGTTCTTTGGAAAACTCAAGCATTTTTAACAGAAAATTTTATCAGTGATACACGCAGTTGGAGTTTACTCAACGCCCCTTTGTGGATCCCACAATCCACTATTTGTGTTGGCGCGTTGATGTTGGTTTTATCCCTTTGTTTAAAGGTAAAAAGCAAAAAACCGTCCAGCATATTTTATACGGCGCTGGCATATTCTCCGGTCATATTTTCTATTGGTTTTGTTCTTCTTGACAGCATGGAACAAATTCCGGCAACGGTAGAAGCACGTCAGGTCGTGATTTTGACAATTGGACTTGTCAGCGTATCCGCTTTCTTAGTTTCAGGTCACAAAGTTTTCCTGGCACTTATCCTTTTACTAACCCCGGTAGTTGCTTTTTTTGCCTTGGCAAGTACAGCAACATTACCGCTCCAATCATTGGCCATAATCGGCAGTTTGTTTTTCCTTTTATTAACGGGACTACCGGTTGCATTTGCACTTTTTGCCATCGGTATTTCAGCAATGTATTTCTGGCTACCACAAGTAACATTCTCCTACATCGGAGAACGGGCCTGGGGAGCTGTTAACACATTTGAATTTGCGGCAATCCCAATGTTCGTCCTAATGGGGGCAATCTTGGTTCGCAGTAATGCCTCAACCGAGATGTTCATGGCGGCGAAGAATGCTTTAGGGCGTTTGCGCGGCGGCTTAGCCCATGCCTCCATCCTCGCGTCAGGTGTCTTCGCGGCAGTGTCGGGGTCCAGTCTTGCCACCGCGGCAACCATGGGCCGAGTTGCCGGTCCGGAAATGATAAAAGAAGGGTACCGCCCAGAGCTCGCCTATGGCGTTCTTGCGGCTGGCGGAACACTTGGGATTTTAATTCCGCCAAGTATTGCAATGATTGTCTATGGCCCCATAGCGGGTGTGCCTGTTACAGATCTCTTTCTCGCCGGGATAATTCCGGGCATTTTAATGATCTTTGCCTTCGTCTTAGTCATCATTATTTGGACGATGATAGATCCGAAAGCGGCCCCAACAGGTCATGCCGTCTCTTGGTCAGACAAAATACGGTCCCTAATTGGTGTTGGTCCCTTTCTTCTCCTCATGTTGATGGTTCTTGGTTCCCTTTACATGGGCTTTGCAACACCGACAGAAGCCGGCGCTGTTGGCGTATTAGGTGCCATCATGATTAGTGCATTTAGAGGGACATTTAATTTTTCAGAACTTGTCGCGTCTCTAGAGGAAGCAGCCCTTGTTACATCGTTTCTTTTAATGATCGCTGTTGGTGCCTCTGTCATGGGCTTTACGGTTGATTTCCTCGCAATGCCGCAAAACTTAGTTCAGTTCGTCAACTCTCAAGACCTTTCAAACTTGGCTTTGTTTGGCGCCATTATCATTCTCTATCTCATTCTCGGAATGTTTGTAGAGCCCATCAGTATGGTCCTAATGACCTTGCCGGTTGTTTTACCTGTTGTTGCGGCAGCGGGATGGGATCCCCTGTGGTTTGGCATTGTTCTTGTCATGCTTGTTGAGATAGGGCTGATCACGCCCCCTGTTGGAATGATTTTATACGTGCTCTCCGGTGTTGCTGAAGGGAAAGTGACACTTGGGCAAATTTCGGTAGGAACTCTACCGTTCATCTTTGCATTCTTGGCGATGATTTTCCTCTTCTTCTTCGTTCCTTCTTTGGTCACCATACTTCCGGAGCTTGCAAGATGACGGGGGCAACTGGGGTTTTAACAAATAGCCCTATTATTGATCGTTGGATCGATGATGAGCTCCTGAATAAACGGCTGTCTGGTGGTGTTCTTGACGTTACCAAAGGTCATGAAATTCTATACCAACGCGTCTTTGGAACGAAGGATATTGATCAGGAAAATGAAATGACACGGGATACAATTTTTTGGATCGCGTCCATGACGAAACCTATTGTCTGTGCAACGGCTCTTACATTTTTAGAGCAAGGGAAGTTGAGCCTAGAGTCGCCTATTTCAAAGTATATTTCTGCCTATAAAAACGCTGTCGTTCAAACCTCTAAAGGTCATCAAGAGGGGCTTAATCGACAGGCAACAATTCTTGATCTTTTTAGACATACATCCGGCGTAACGTATGGACAATTCGGTGACGGAGAGATTCACAAAGCCTATGTTGATACAGCCGTTTATGATTTCTCAAATTCAAATGCTGAGATGGCAGAAAAACTGTCGAAAATACCCTTACTCTATCAGCCCGGCGAAGTGTTTGAATATGGAATGTCAACCGACTTACTGGGTTTCATAATTGAATGCATCGCGGATCAAAGTTTAGCAGAAATTGTCCGGCAAAGGGTCTTGGATCCACTCGGAATGACATCAACAAGTTTTTTTCCAGATACTAGCGATGTCGTCAAAACACCTCCCTTCATTTCTCATAATATAATGATGCCGCCATTGGGATCTGATCAAAAATGGCATTCCGGCGGGGGCGGCCTATGGTCGACGTTACCGGATTATAAAATATTCGCCACTATGCTGAAAAATAATGGGGCCTATGGTGATGTTCGCATTCTAAAGCCGGAAACTATTTCGCTTCTTCGGCACAATCATTTTCCCAAAGGAATTCGTTTTGGGACGTATACGAGTGCATTAGGAATCACGGCCCCAACACAGGACCTTGGGCTCGGGTTTGGTTTAGGACTTGCCGTTAGAGAACATAATCAAATCACCCCTCCAGGGTTTAAGGGGGAGTTTTTTTGGCCCGGCGTATCCGGCACCAATTTTTGGGTAGATCCGGCAAACGACCTCATTGTTGTCTTTATGACTTATTCTCCCGAACATAGAGGACAACATCGAATTGATTTGAGAAATGCAGTTTATGCTTCCCTCGCTGAAGAAAATTGCATTGAAGCGATATCAGATGAATAAATCAGGGGCTCATATGAAAGGTAAGCTTGTTTCTCTTGAGAAAGCTATTTCTCAAATTAAAAAGGGGGCGACACTCTGTACGTCCGGGTTTGTCGGGATCGGGACACCTGATTTTCTACTGCACGGATTAGAACAGCGTTTTCTTGAAACGGGTGCTCCAACGGACATTGATCTGATTTTTGCTGCGGGTCAGGGAGACGGGCAATCGCAAGGTTTAAATCGCATAGCCCATGGAAAACTGCTGCGAAGGGTCATCGGAGGGCATTATGGGCTCTCCCCTAAACTAGAGAAACTAGCCACTAGTGCTCAAGTGGAGGCTTATAATCTCCCTCAAGGCTGCCTCTCCCAACTGATAAGAGACACAGCTGCAGGAAAGCCCGGTATTTTTAGCAAGGTTGGCTTACACACATTTGTCGATCCCCGTATTGACGGCGGAAAAATCAACGAAAGCTGCAGTGAAGATCTTGTTTCTATCATGTCTCTTGGTGAAGAAGAATGGCTTTTTTATAAAGCCATTCCCATTGATGTCGGTCTCATCAGGGGAAGTTACGCGGATGAGAAAGGGAACATTTCACTCTGCAAGGAAGCGTTGACACTCGACACTCTGTCAATTGCGATGGCTGCTAAAAATTCGGGCGGTATCGTCATCGCTCAAGTCGAAAGCATTGTGCCATCCGGTACGTTGAAATCAAGAGACGTTAAGGTACCTGGTGTCTTGGTTGACTATATTGTCGAGGCCCCCAGTGAATATCATCAGCAAACCTATGCAACCTCTTTTAGTCCTGCCTATTCGGGTGAAATTCGAACGTTGGGTAGCGATACTGATAACCAAGAAACAGGCCTCCGCAGAATTATTGCGG
>JAESPT010000352.1 GCA_016765515.1 Sneathiella sp.
AAATTACAGATGATACAAGGCGTTCTTTACATCAATGGCAAAGCCATTAAACGGGAACGAATTGAAGATTTTGTTGATCGAGGGGCCAATGGGAGTGTTCGCCGTATTGCTCAGTTCAGGGAAACTCTTCCAAGCGGAAAATCCTATGTTACCTTGGATATGGTGAAAAACGGCTCTGCTGATAATACGGACGTCTATACGGTTCCTGCCGGCCATGTTTTTGGAATGGGAGATAACAGAGATAATTCGACGGACAGTCGTTTCTTGTCTCATGTGGGGTACATTCCCCTTGAAAACATGGTGGGCCGCGCTGAAATTATTTTTTATTCATTGGAAGGCGATACGAGTTTTCTGGAAATTTGGAAATTGCCTTTTGCCACTCGGTGGGAAAGAGTTTTCTCCATGCTTAATTGATCATGGATCAGGATACTAAATTAACCTCACTCATGAAAGTACTGGGTCATCGTTTCAAGGATATGGATCTTCTTCTTGAAGCTTTGACCCATTCTTCATTGGTTAAAGGAACGCGTAAATCAAGCCAATCAGGTCGGGATTATGAGCGATTGGAATTTCTTGGTGATCGGGTTCTGGGCCTGGTCATAAGTGAAGAGTTGTTTCGGCGATACGGCAAAGCGGAGGCGGGCCAACTGTCACGGCGGTATAATGCGCAAGTTCGTAAAGAAACATTGGCCTCTATTGCCGAGGAATTGGAGATTGCCGCCTATATACGAATGTCAGAGGATTTGAAGGCATCTGGCGGCGATAATAACCCGTCCATTCTTGAAGACTGCATAGAAGCTCTTATCGCGGCTCTTTATCTCGATGGGGGCATGACAGCGGCGCATCAATTCATCAAAAAAAATTGGTGGAACCGGTTTGAGAAACTGGACGCTGCCAATAAAGACCCTAAATCATCCTTACAGGAGTGGGCGGCTAAAAAAAGTATTGCTCCACCTGTATATGAGGTTGTCTCACAAAGTGGCCCGGACCATAACCGGACCTTTACGGTCGAAGTCACGATCGAAGGGTTCACAAAACATTCAGCGAAAGGCTTCTCAAAAAGAGCGGCCGAACAAATTGCTGCTGAAAAGCTATTGAAAGACTTGTTAAATGGATAACAACACAGCCGGTGATATACCAAAAAAGTGTGGTTACGTCACTCTTATTGGTGCTCCAAATGCCGGTAAATCAACTCTCCTTAATCAATTGGTTGGCGCCAAAATTGCGATCGTGTCCCCGAAAGTGCAAACAACGCGGGCTCGTGTGACTGCCATTGCAATTGAAAAGGAAACACAAATTATCTTTGTTGATACGCCCGGTATTTTTGCGCCCTCACGCCGACTGGAAAGAGCGATGGTCAACGCAGCATGGGCTGGAACCCAGGATGCAGATCAGGTGGCATTGCTAGTGGATGCGGTAAGAGGCATTACAAAAGATGTCGAGCGAATCATTGAAGGGTTGCAGAAATCAGGTCAACGAGCGCATATTATCTTGAACAAGATTGATGCGATAAAACGTGAAAAACTTCTTGGACTCGCACAGAAATTGACCGAACGAGGCGTTTTTGACAAGATTTTCATGGTCTCCGCTTTAACTGGCGACGGTGTCCCTGAGCTTCGGTCTGAACTTGCTAAAGAACTGCCTGAGGGGCCTTGGCTCTTTCCTGAAGATCAATTGGCGTTGGCGCCCATGCGGAGCCTCGCCGCCGAGATTACGCGGGAAAAACTGTTTTTGCGAATGAATCAGGAGTTGCCTTATTCCTTAACCGTGGAAACGGAAAGCTGGGAAGAACGTCCGGACGGTTCGGTTAAAATCAATCAGGTGATTTTTGTTTCACGAGAAAATCACAAACCGATGATCTTGGGGAAGGGCGGTCAAACCATTAAAAAAATTGGCGCAATGGCCCGTGAGGAATTGGAAGAAAGTCTGGGACAACGTGTTCACTTATTCCTGTTTGTAAAGGTCCGGGAAAAATGGATCGATGATCCGGAACGATATCGGGAAATGGGGCTGGAATTTCCCAAAGATTGACCCTTTTGAAATAATTGTGCTTCTCCAAAGGATCCCTGTGAGGGAAGCGTATTTCAAGCTGATGGACATTATCGAAATCCACCGAAACCGAATTCCGGTTTCGGTTTTTTTGTGTTTTATTCCTGAAATTAGAGTTGAATTTTTGTAATTCAAGGCAAAGTAGGAGCCTTATACTATTTCTGATTATTGTCTCAAAAAAGAGGAAAACTGAAACAAAATATTAAGAATTTTCCGTTCATGATGGAAAGATAATAAAGATAATGTTTCATTTTGAGACTGACAAATATTATCGTCATGTTATCGGGAAGAAGAAAGTTATGGCACAGTTAGATACAGACTATATTGAGGCGCAACTCAAATTGGCTGAGAAGGGCGCTCCAGAAGATCAATATCGTGTTGGGCTTATTTATGCGACCGGTGATGGCGTTCCAGCCGATCTGATAACTGCTCATAAGTGGTTTAATCTTGCGGCAATGAATGGTGTGATAGAAGCAAGAGAAAGCCGGGCGGAAATCTCCATGGATATGGCGCCAGATGAAATCGCAGTGGCTCAGAAATTAGCGCGTGAATGGTATTTGGCTCAATAAATTGCTTCCTAAAGTTTTTTGAAATGTCCAAAAAGTGTGCCGTTGATCAAGAGATGATTTTATGAATGCCGCTAGAAATGTCTGTAGGTTTTTGAATAAATTATTCGTTGTACGTCCGACAAAGCCCGATAGTTTCATTTCATCCGATTGCCAAACCTTCTATTGAAGTTACCATCCTGTTTTAAGAATGCAGTGTCCTCGATTCCGGAAACAACAGTTTGAATGTGGTTCCATCTCCTGGTTTGCTATCTACATGCAATTGAGCATTGTGAGCATCGCTGAATTTCTTGACCAGTGTCAAACCAAGACCAGTCCCTTCACGTTGTAAATCTCGTGCAATTTTACTGCGGCGAAACGGTTCATACAGGTGGGGGAGAAATTCAGGTTCAATTCCCACACCAAAGTCTTTTACCGTCAACGCTATCTGATTATTTTCAGTCGTCCAATCAATAGAGATATTACTGTTTGGATGGGAAAATTTAACGGCATTCGACGCCAAATTGACCAATATCTGCTTTATTCGAATGGGATCTGCATTGAGGTAAAGAGACTGGGGTTCGACCGAAATATCTACTTTTACATTTCGTTCGAGTGCTCGGGAATTTATCAGAGTTTTGCATGATTTACTCAACTGCCAGATGTCGGTTTTCCGTTCATTCAGGACAATGCCCCCGGTTTCAATTTTGGCAAGATCAAGAATTTCATTTATTAACATGAGCAAGTGATCGCCCGCCCCTTCAACATCTTCAGCATATTCTTTATAGCGTGGGTCCGTATGGGCCCCGTATATTTCAGAGGCTAGCAGGGAGGAAAACCCAATGATGGCATTTAACGGTGTGCGAAGCTCGTGACTCATATTTGCCATAAACTCAGATTTTGCCCGATTGGCCAGTTCCGCATTTTGTTTGGCCTCCATTAACAGCGCTTCATTCCGTTTTTCTTCAGTAATGTCACTTTGGATGGAGACAAATCCGCCATTGGACAGGCTGCGGTC
>JAESPT010000353.1 GCA_016765515.1 Sneathiella sp.
AACAAAGTGCTAACCATCGGATACGAGCATATTCCACCAATTTTAATCGTCGAAAATGGGAAATTGATTGCAGGAACCGATTTTGAATTGGTCCGTGAAATCACTAAAATTTCTGGGTGTGAAGTGGAGTGGCTGCCCGTCCCATTTGCACGGCATTTACTTCTGTTAAAAAATGGAAGAATGGATTTTATAACATCTGTGTTTCACACTACTGAGCGGGCAGAATATTTAAATTATTCCCAGCCATATCGCATTGTCGTTAAAAAGCTTTTTATTCATTCCGAAATTGAGGATGTGCAGACACTATCAGCACTTTTTAAGAAAGGCCATATACTGGGTTTAGTCCGCGGCTATGACTATAGCTACGTTCAAGATGAATTATCAAAAGCACAAAAAAATCAGATCATCTATTTGAAAGACAGCCAACATGTCCTGAAGATGTTGCTATCGAACCGGATCCAGGGAACGGTGGAAGAGGAAAAGGTCTTTAAGCAGCTGCTGACATCGAAGGGTAAGCAAGAGAAAATCAGAGCGGTTAAAAAGAATATACATGAAGAACGCATGCACTTTGCTTTTTCAAAAAAAGCTGTTGCTCCTGAAATCGTGCACGTGTTCAACCAGGCTATTTCTCAACTACGCTCAGACAAAAAATTGTGAGCCTGTCTGCACAATATTCCAATTTTTCAATGTCATCCTGAGCCTGTAATATCTACGGTTCCCAGGCAACGGGTTCCAGGATCTTATTGGATCCACATCCTAGTTTTGATATTCCTCAAAAGCATCCACCAGCCATTCGGCACAATATCTGGCAAAAGAGTTTCGCACATAGATATGAAAACTGTTGTCATCCACTTGCTCAATCATCGCCGGGGCTTTGGCAAGCAGGGTTTGGACCACCTGTCCGGGAGCAAACTCACGGGGATGAAAATCCATTTCACAGGATTTTTTCAGGACCTCATACTTATTTGGCCCAGCAATCTGCAACACCACCCGGTTTGCGCTGACATCTGTGATAGCAACATGTTGGTTTACAAGAGATTTTTCCAGTTTTTCCAAAAGAGGGCCGCCTGGTTTTGTGGAGACAATTTGCCACTCATTGGGCCCAAGCCACAAAATCTTTATCCCCTTTTTAAAGGAAACAGTATTGGGTTCCAGAGGCAGACCCAAGCCTAAAGCCTTTTTTGCCCCAGTCAGGAATTCAGGATCATCAGGATTTCCGCGAAGATTAATTTGAGCCTCAATCGAAACTTCGCTCAAACCTTCCATAAATTTGCTGGTCAACGGCTCAAGTGGTGATTGCCAAAACTCACTGTTCCCCATCTTGCCGCTCCCCTTCCTTATCAAAGAAAACTGATGATGTTATCGTCGCCGATATGGTGCTGTCTTTCAACGGAGCGAATATCTGCGCGCCTTCTTTTGACTGTCCTCCCTTGACCAAAGCAAGAGCAATGCTTCGGCCTAGAGCCGCACTGTAATAACTGGAGGTCACATGCCCGACCATAGGCATTGGGATCGCAGCCCCTTTGTCAAAAACCAGTTGCGCCCCCTCTGGTAGAACTTCCTTGGGATTATCTGTGAGCAATCCAACAAGCTGCTTACGATTGTCCCGCGACGTATCAACACGACTAAAAGACCGCTTGCCGATAAAATCCGGTTTCATCTTGGAGACAATCCAGTTCATACCCAAATCCTGAGGTGTTGTTGTCCCGTCGGTCTCCTGACCAACAATGATAAAGCCCTTTTCAGCCCGCAGAATATGCATGCTTTCTGTGCCATACGGGGTAATGTCGAATTCTGCTCCTGCTTCCATCACCGCATCCCACATTGCGCGCCCGGCATGCCAGGGAACATTAATCTCATAGGACAATTCACCAGTAAAACTGATCCGGAAAACACGTGCCTGCATTCCGGCGACGGCGCCTTCCTTGAAACTCATGAACGGGAAGGACTCTGCATCCAGATCCATATCTGGTGCGATCTTTTTCAGGAGCTTGCGGGATTTTGGCCCGGCAATGGAAACCGTCGCCCATTGTTCCGTCACTGATGTGCAATAAACTTTAAGGTCCGGCCATTCTGTTTGCAAATATTCTTCAAGCCAGTCAAGGACAGCTGCCGCGTTGCCTGACGTGGTGGTCATCAGAAAATGATCGTCAGCGAGACGCGCTGTGGTGCCATCATCAAAAACCATACCGTCTTCGTGACACATCAACCCGTAGCGAACACGGCCTATCCCCAGTTTCTTCCAGGCATTGGTATAAATGAGGTTGAGAAATTCAGCCGCATCGGGGCCTTTGACATCAATCTTTCCAAGGGTGGAGGCATCCAGAACACCGACAGAATTTCGAACAGCCAGACATTCCCTGTTCAGTGAATCCTGCATGATTTCGCCAGACTTTGGATAATACCAGGGACGATGCCACTGGCCGACATTCTCAAACATGGCCCCGTTTTGCACATGCCAGTCGTGAATACTTGTCTCCCGGATCGGATCAGACCATTTTGCAAGATTACGCCCTGCAAGCGCCCCGAAGGATATGGGGGTATAAGGAGGACGAAACGTCGTTGTCCCGATGTCAGCAAGCGGTTTATCCAGCAATCCAGACAAAATCCCCAACGCGTTGATATTGGATGTTTTCCCCTGGTCCGTTCCGAAGCCAGTCAGCGTATAACGTTTCACATGTTCAGAGTTTTCAAACCCTTCCCGTGTCGCCTGCGCTATATCAGCGGCAGAGGTATCATTTTGTAAATCAACAAAATGCTTTGCTGATCCCTCCCCAACCGGCTCCGACCCTGGGATCACCCAGAAAGGTTCGGGATATCCGGTGTCAGGCTCCTCAACGACGAATTCAGCAGGGGGTGTCTTGATAACCGATCCCGCATGCTTGGCCGCCGCGCGACCGGCATACAGGCCATCATACAGGCTGGACGATAGATCAAACTTACCTTTTGCTGCACCGACAACTTGTTGCGCCTGTACGGATGTCTCTGGCACGTAACAGGCTTTCTCATCATTATAGGCAAGTTTTCCCTGAGATTGACTGAATAGATGGATCACCGGGCTCCATCCACCCGACATGGCAACCAGATCACAATCGAGCCAGCGAGCAGCGCTGGTATATTGTTTCGCTCCCTTTTGAATGGCCCGGACTTCCACTGAGGATACGCGGTTTCGCCCGCGCGTATTGGTAATGGCAAAACCATTGAGTATTTCAATGCCGGCGTTGCGGGCTTGTGTCGG
>JAESPT010000354.1 GCA_016765515.1 Sneathiella sp.
TTAAATTATGAGCTCTTGCTATTATTCTGTTATCAACTACAATTACTGCTCCCACTGGGATCTCGCCTTTCTCAAAAGCGGCTTCTGCTTCTTGCAGAGCACGTTTCATAAAATAGGTGTCGTCGAAAGGGTTTTCCATAAATGTAAAAATACAATTTCTAATGATTTATTATGCTTCGGCAAGAAGTTTGATAAACAACACTTAAAGCTTCTCATTATGAAAAACTATTATTCTATTTCAATTCCAAAACCTTGTCATGAAGATTGGAATACAATGACTCCAAAAGAAAAAGGTAGATTCTGTAATTCTTGTTCTAAAACTGTTATTGATTTTACAAAGATGGACGTTGATGCTATTCAAGAATTTATTCATAATAATCAACACAAAAAAATTTGTGGCCATTTTAAGCAAAAGCAGCTAGACAGTATTAATTTGAGAATTCCTTTTCAGGTAATCCAGAGTCAACAAAATATTTATAAAACATTTCTTTTTTCATTATTAATTGTAATGGGAAGTACACTTTTTAGTTGTACAAATAATGATGGTAAACCACAAAAAATAGATAGTATTGAAGTTATTGATTCTACGAACAATAAGGTTGTTGATTTTCTTGGAGTAATTGATAATGATGCAAAAATAGATTCAATAGTTAATCTAAACATTCCACCACCTCCAATTATATTAGGAGAAGTGGTTACTGTTGATGGAGATATGAGAGTAGAAATCAACTCAAATAGGGTTTTAAATTACCTTGAAGTTGAGGTTACTCCGGAGTTTGAAAATACTCCACAACATCTTTCAACTGAAGAAAAAAGAGATTATTTTAAAACTCAAATATCAGAATTCATACTAAACAATTTCAATATTGAAACAACTATTAATCTGGGTTTAAAAGGAAAACAACGCATAAATGCACAATTCACCATTGATAGTCTAGGTTTTGTTAAAGATATTCGCGTCCGTTCGCCTCATAAATGGTTAGAAAAGGAGGCTATGAGAATACTTTCATTATTACCAAGACTTATTCCTGCAAAACATAATGGGAAACCCGTTGAGATGCTGTATTCTCTACCAATAATTTTTCAAGAAGAAGAATAATTCTCGTACTTTTGCTTTGTGCAAAACAGAATTTTAGAACATATTAATTATCCAAAAGATTTGCGTGGACTTGAGCTAGAAGATTTGCCACAATTAGCAAGAGAATTACGTGAATTTATCATCAACATTGTTGCCACTAAAGAAGGCCATTTAGGTGCAAGCCTAGGTGTTGTTGAACTTACCATTGCCTTACATTATGTGTTTAACACTCCTGATGATTTACTAATTTGGGATGTTGGCCATCAAGCCTATGTGCACAAAATACTAACTGGACGCAAAGCGATTTTTGATACCAACAGACAACTTGGGGGCATTAGCGGCTTTCCAAAACGAGATGAAAGCGAGTATGACGCTTTTGGTGTTGGGCATTCGTCCACATCAATTTCTGCTGCTTTAGGAATGGCTATTGCTTCAAAGATTAAAGGAGAAGACAAACACCATATCGCAATAATTGGAGATGCTTCTATTGCTAGCGGCATGGCTTTTGAAGGTCTTAATCATGCTGGGGTAACCGACGCTAATTTGTTGGTTATTTTAAACGATAACGCCATTGGAATAGACCCAAGTGTTGGCGCCTTAAAACAATATCTCACAAACGTAAAAAAAGGCACGCAAAAACAAGATAATATTTTTGAAGCTCTGAATTTTAATTATTCCGGACCAATTGACGGTCATGATATTAATAAAATTATTTCAGAATTAGAGCGTTTAAAAACCGTAAAAGGACCTAAGTTTTTACACATCATCACTACAAAAGGCAAGGGTTTAAAACAAGCAGAAGAGAATCAGGTAAAGTATCATGCGCCAGGGAAGTTCGACGCAAAAACTGGTGAAATTCTTGCCAAATCTGCCTCTAGGCAGCCAAAATATCAGGATGTTTTTGGACACACTATTGTAGAACTTGCTAAACAAAATAAAAAAATTGTAGGTATCACGCCCGCAATGCCAACGGGAAGCTCTTTAAAATTTATGATGGATGAGTTTCCTGATCGTGCATTTGATGTTGGTATTGCCGAACAACATGCGGTAACACTTGCCGCTGGTATGGCAGCTCAAGGTTTGATTCCGTTTTGTAATATTTATTCTACATTTTTACAACGTGCCTATGACCAAGTAATACACGATGTTGCGCTTCAAAAGCTGCCTGTTATTTTTTGTTTGGACAGAGCTGGATTAGTTGGAGAAGATGGTGCCACCCATCATGGTGTTTTTGATTTGGCATATTTAAGATGTATCCCTAACTTCATTATTTTTGCACCTAGAAATGAAGTTGAATTACGCAATATAATGTACACGGCTCAACTTGGGTTAGAATTACCAATTGCCATACGTTATCCTAGAGGGCGAGGCGTTATGACAAATTGGAATCAACCCTTTTCAAAGATTGAAATAGGCAAAGGCATTCAATTAAAAAAAGGCGAGCAACTCGCCGTTTTAAGCATTGGTGCTATCGCAAAAAATGTGAGCGAAGCCATTCAAACGTTAAGTGTATCACACTATGATATGCGTTTTGTAAAGCCTCTTGATGAAACATTACTACACCATATCTTAAAAACTTATAAATCGATAATTACGGTTGAAGATGGCGCTATAAAGGGTGGTTTTGGGAGTGCAGTTCTCGAGTTTGCTGCAAGACACAATTATAAAAATAATATTACACTCTTAGGAGTTCCAGATCGTTTTATTGAACACGGTAAAGTGATTGAGTTGCAAGAACAAATATCTCTAAACCCTGAAGCTATTTCTAAAACTATAATATCTTTTCTAGAACAAAATTCTTAGTTGTTGAGAACAATATATTATGCATTTTTCTCGCTTTCAAAAATATAACTCAATACTATTAGAAAGGAAAAAATAAAGAGAAGCCATAAGCTTCTCTTTATTGAATTTTATATGTGTGATAGCCTTATTTTATAATTACTTTTTGAGTCCCTTCAAAATTATCTCCTTTTATATTTACAAAGTAAATTCCTGAATTTACATTCAAGCTAAAATTATTTTGCTCATTAGACAATTGAAACTTAGAATTGTGAACTTCTTGTCCAGTAATACTATAAATCTTCATATTTACATTACCCAAACTACTTTTAGCAACAACTGTAAAGTTCCCGTTATTAATTGTAGGGAATATTCTAATACCATTTTTAGATAGGCTATTATCTGCAACACTTAAATTAGTTGTAAACGTACTGGTAAACATTCCTCTGCCAAACGTTGAAGCAAGAATAACATTATCTGATGATCTTAAATCTAAATCTAAAACCGGGACATCGCTCATCCCATTATTTGACTGCACCCATACAGGGCTAACTGCTGTAAAGTCTGTTGTGGCCCAAACTCCTATCTGTGTTCCAATAATAACTTCGGCAGGGACCAATGGATTCTGCAAAATACATTTTACTGGCATATCTGCTAAATTCCCTTCTTTTGATGACCAAGTTGGGGTAACATCTGCGGCGTTACTGGTGTGCCAAATACTTGTTACATCATAATTATGCATGGTAACAAATATTTCAGCTTCATTGGCTCCAAACTCTATATCAGAAATACTCCCAATAAACCCCGCTCCATTTATAACATTCCAAGTAGGTGTCCCATCAGCGGTATCAATTCTTAACAACTTACCGTCTAATAAACCAACAAATAATGTTGTAGATCCAGCAGTAAAAGGCGATACTTTAAAAGCCGTTGGTGATGAAGTTAATTTTGCATCTGTTAAAAAGGTATTAACTTGAGGCGCTCCCCCTGGCAAAAATTCAGCAACACGTTCAATTCTTAAAGTAGCTCCAGCCGAGCCGTTTGAAAATAAAATATCCAGATTTTTATCTAATTCGGCTTCGTTTATAAAATTCCCATTAGGGGTAGCACTAGGTCCAGGTGTCGTTATTGTGACTCCACTAAAAGGAATAAGTGCTGGATAGCTAATATATTTACTGGTGTTCCTTGGTAATGTGGCTATTGCATATCCATCAGAGGCATCAATTTCTGTATAGCCGCCATCTCCAGTAATAGGGTCAAAATAATTATTGGCTCCAGCAGAAGCATCAATTGTGAATTGAGAACCATTATCCTGAGTTCCTCCTCCAATATCATCGCCATCACCTCCATCTATGTCATCTATAGCACCATAATAAAACTGTACCGTATTATAGTCTTTATTTATTTCTAAAATTGCTCCCACGGTATTACTTGCAGCAGCGGTCAAACTGTTCGCGAAA
>JAESPT010000355.1 GCA_016765515.1 Sneathiella sp.
AGATAACTGTATATAGAATAAACAAGTCCTCGTTTTTCCCGAACTTCTTTGGTCAGACGCGATTCAAATCCACCACCGCCCAAAATATAATTCAAGATATACGCTGCAAAATAATCTGGATCGTCTCGCTTAATGCCTGCCCCGCCAAAAATAACCACACTTTGCGGTATATCCTGGTCGATTACTTGGATATTAGCTTTCTGAATTGGAGGGACATCAGGGACCGGAGATAAATCAGCATTGTTTGGTATTCCGGAAAAGATCTTATCAAGCAGGACACCCAATTCAGCTTTCCCAATATCCCCAATGACAGAAATCACCATATTATCTTTAGCGATTTGCCGATCTTTAAAGGATTTGAGATCCGCTTGAGTTATCGATTTCATCGTGTCGATTGTGCCTTTTGTCGGCACACTATAAGGATGACCGGGAAAGGCCGCCTTAAACCAGGCCCGTCCAGCCAAACTGTTGGGATCTGACAGTTTTCGATTCAAATCTATCAATATCTGATTTCGAATACGCTCGACCGGTTCCTCATCAAATCTGGGATTATTGAGCGCGAGGCCAAAAAGGGTAAACGCTACTTCCTTATTTTTGCTAAGTGTTTTCAAACTTCCCTGGAAACTATCTTTAGACGCATCAAACTTTAAGGATATCGCCAAATCGGACAGTTGCTTTTGAAACGCCCTGCTATCCAGGTCACCGGCACCTTCATCCATTGTAGACGCAACCAAATATGCCAAACCGGCTTTATCAGGAGTTTCCATACTGGATCCTCCATGCCACGCGACTTCCATACTCACAATTGGAATTGATTTTTCCTCAACCAGCCAGACTTTTATGCCGCCGGGTGTGGTTAATTCTTGAATTTCTATCGCATCTGCGACTTTCATTGACGCACCCTGCAGTGCAAAAACAGCAGCGAAAGCGATCAGAAGAAATCGTGTCTGATATAATATTCCAGCCATCATTTTTTCTCCTCAGGTAAAAGCTTTCCGACGACAGATCGCCGCTGTACAAAGAGGTTTTTGGCTGCAGTTTGTATTTCTTGCAAAGTTACTTCAGAGATTTGTTTCGGCCAATTAACAACATTCTCTATAGCCTCCCCACTGGCAAGAGAGCTACCAAATATATTTGCAGCCCCGCTGACACTGTCCCGTGCATAGATCGCAGCCGCCAAAAGCTGGTTTTTTGCACGCACCAGCTCCTCTTGTGTTACGCCATTTTTTACAACATTTTCGACAACTTCGATGACGCGTTTCTCGACCTGCTCCAGCGAATATCCTTTTGACGGACTTGCATACAGTGTAAATGTAGATGGGTCGTAATTGCCGGACCGATAGTGAGCTCCTGCGCTAGACGCTATTTTTTCATCGATCACAAGCTTAGAGTATAAACGGCTGGTAACGCCGCCGCTCAAGATCTCATTCAACACTTCGAGAGCTCGAACTTCTTTCAAGTCTCCAATTCTTGCTGTAGGGGCCAAAAAACTTTGACGCCAGGACGGTTCACGAACTCTTTTGTCCTGCATAACAAGAATTCGCTTCGCAAGCTGCGGGGGTTCCCTCCGACGGACCCGCTCCGGCAGTTCAATCGGTTTATGGGGTCCATAGAATTTCTTGGCCAAACGAAAAACTTCCTGCGCATCGACATCACCCGCGACAACCAAAATGGCATTATTGGGGGCATAATATTTTTTGTACCAGTCAATCGCATCCTGTGTTGTCAGCTTTTCAATTTCATTACGCCAACCTATGACAGGGATGCGATAAGGGTGGGCGAGAAATTGTGCCGCTCCCAATTGCTCACTAAAGAGCGATCCTGGATTATTATCGGTACGTTGTGATCTTTCTTCCAGAACAACCTGCAATTCAGCTCCGACAGCTTCATCTGTCAGAACGAGGTTAGTCATGCGATCAGCTTCCAATTCCATGAGCAACGGCAGTTTATCAACACTGGAATTTTGAAAATAGGCGGTGTAATCCTGCGACGTGAACGCGTTATCCTGCCCCCCATTTTTCGCAACAATGGCAGAAAATTCCCCAGACGCTATTGTTGGCGTCCCCTTGAACATGAGATGTTCGAGGAAATGAGCAATACCCGATTTACCGGATGGCTCATCCGCTGATCCGATTTTATACCAAACCATATGGGTGACAACCGGTGCCCGGTGGTCCTCAATGACAACAACTTCCAATCCATTTTCCAATGTCGTGGTTAGGGGATTAAAAAGCGTTGGAATATCATCGGATGTTTCAATTGCAAATGCCAAGCTCGCAGATGCAAGAATTATTAGGGAGGTTATTCCGGCAAAGAAAGTCTTCATACCTATTCGCTACTCCTGATTATTCACCCCTATTAATTAAAGGCGTGGATGAAAAGAATGCAAGACATACGTGCAGAAAAAAAATCACATTATTGCTATCTCACCCGTCAAATCGGAATAAAATAAAACGACCCCGATTCAATTATTTGAAGAATCCTTCAAGCAACGCACGCTTGCGACGTTCAATTGTCGGTGTTTTCCCCCCATCAGAGGCAGCATTACCGAGAGCTGCGTTTTCCTGAATACGTTTTTTCTCTTTAGTTGGGTCAACAATAGTTCCGTATTCAGGCTGTTTCTGCCAAAACATCACCCGTTCCATCAATGTCTTGTCATCTTCAGCCAAGAAGGCTGTTTCTTGATTGATAAGTTGACGGATACTGGAATCCACATTTTCGGCGTCCGCTTTTCGCAAAAGAGCCAATTCACCCGCAGACGTACCGGCAGCGTTTGCTTCTTCTTGGGTAATAATGCCGCTGTTTCCCGATGACCCGACCAACGCTTTTCGGGCGTTATTTCTAACAAGAGAATCTTGCGGCCCCTTTTGACCAGGCGCAGGCGGACGTAATGAGAAATCAGGGGGAATTATCAACGGGGCTTTGGACAGCACTGCGAATTCATCCGGACCTTTTTTATCTTCAAAGCCTAATGCTTGCCGAGTGCCTTCACAGCCTGACAGCACCAACGAAGCAAATATAATCGCAATGGTAAATCTGCTAGTCTTGTACATTTTTCCAAACCCCTGAATCATGCATTATTTTTAGAGGAATTTTTGTCAAAAAACAAGTTTTCCAATAACATTAGCATAACCCCGCAAACTATAGCGATATCTGCAATATTGAAAGCTGGCCAACGCATGAATATAAGATCGACATCAAAAAAATCAGCGACTCGTCCGTAATGAAGTCGATCGACAATATTTCCGATGGCGCCCCCCAGAACGAGACCGATAGCATAACCGATCATTTTCTTGTCAGATTTCGCGAGCACAACAACCAGTATTATACTGATAATAATGGAGACCGAGATAAGAATCCATCTGGTTGTATCTCCCCCGGCGAACATTCCAAAGCTAACACCACTGTTCCAAACCATAACAAGACGGAAAAAAGAGGTGACTTCAATTCCGTAAGGATGATTGGCCATATATTCGACCATTTGGATCTTAAATGCCTGATCGATGATAACAATCAGTGTTGCTATCACCAATCCAATACGCAAAACCGGGTTCACGAAACCTCCATAGGAATATCCATCTCATCGACAACATCCGCGCACCGACCACACAGATCCGCATAGGTGTCGTGTTTTCCAACTTCTTCCAAAACCTTCCAGCAACGCTGGCATTTATCACCTTCAGCAATCGAAGAAATAACCGCAACACCGGGCACATCCTCCAGAGTGAACGCTCCTTCCGGGGCATTTCCTTCTTCCAGGGTCAAACCGGATGCAATACAGATATCATCAAGCGGCAACCCTTCAAGTAGTTTTTTATACTCTGTATCGACAAAAACAGTTGGCGAAGCCTGCAGGCTGGATCCAATTCGTTTTTCCCGGCGCTCAATCTCCAGAGCGCCCGTCACGACCCGGCGGAATGCCCGTACCTTCTTCCATTTCTCGTCCAAAGCGTCATTTCGCCAACTTGCAGGGATTTCAGGGAATTGATTGAGATGAACACTTCCATCCTCATCAGGGAAACGAGAACGCCACGTTTCTTCCGCCGTAAAGACCAAGATAGGGGCAAGCCAAGACGTCAGGCAATGGAACAATTGGTCCAGAACAGTTCTCGCTGATCTTCGGCGAAGATCAGCAATATCATCACAATACAAGGCATCTTTACGAACATCAAAATAGAATGCGGACAGTTCCAGCGTGCAAAAATTCTGAATTGCCGTAAACATACGGCTGAATTCATACGTATTACAATTATTTCGGATTTGTTCATCAAGAATAGAGATCCGATGTAGAACCCATTGCTCCAGCTCAGGCATTTCTGAGACATCAACTTTTTCGCTGTCATCCCAATCAGTTAG
>JAESPT010000356.1 GCA_016765515.1 Sneathiella sp.
ATGTCTCTGCTGCTGGACTGCGTTGCAGAGTTATTTGGGTAAGTGGTTCTGCCGGCAAGGCATCGAATAACGCAGTTTGCCTCAACGGCGGCATTTGGGAGACAGTGTTAGCGTGGTAAATCTTAGTTGGAATACCCTGAATGTATATTTTATGAAATTGTTCCATAATTTTTTGACATATGCCATCCTAATTTTAGTGTGTCTCGTTACCTTACCGTCATACATAGTCTTGGCGCAGGAAAATTTCGCTCGGCCGGATTTACAAAATCTATTCCTAGATACACAACCGCAGGAAAATTCCCCTCTTGTTCCGGTGCAGCCGCGAGGCGGAAGCCTCTCGGAGCAACAGCCAACGGTTGAACGTACCGGGCCTTTGGGGACACAAATCAGCACAGATGCGGAGATTGACGCAATCAAGCCTTTTGGTGCCCAATTATTTACGAAATCTAATTTTGTAGATAAGAGTCTTGGTGTTAATGCATCTTATACTATAGCGCCGGGAGATAGAATCGCGGTCAAAATGTGGGGAGCAAGGATCCTTGAAACCGTTATCGCTGTCGATGTCCAAGGTAATTTTTTTCTGCCTGAGGTTGGACCAATACATGTCGAGGGAATTACAAATTCTGAACTCACGAAAGTAGTAAGCAATAGAGTTTCTAAAGTTTTTACAGACAATGTGAAGATATATACGAATTTGCTAGGATCGCAGCCTATTGGCGTTTACGTGACTGGCAATGTAAAATTTCCAGGCCAAATACCCGGTGACCGCGGTGACAGTATTCTTTATTTCCTGTCACGTGCAGGGGGCATTGATGAAGAAAGTGGTAGTTATAGGAATATTATTGTACGGCGCAACGGAAAAACCTTAATTACAGTGGATCTATACGCATTTATGATAAATGGCGATCTTCCTGATATTGAGTTTATGGATAAAGATACCATTGTCGTCGGCACGCGGTTACCGTCGGTAACTATAACCGGAGATGTCCGTAACGTTTTTCAATATGAATTTGACCCTCAATCCAAGACAAGCAATGACCTTATTTCACTTGCAAGCCCTGTAGGAACGGCAAGTCACGCATTGCTAAAAGGTGTTAGAGGCCGTGAGGCAATTAGTCAGTTTCTTTTGCTAGATCAAATACGTCAAACAAAGCTTTATCCTGGAGATTTCGTCGAAGTAGTGAGCGATCACGTCACAAATGACATTACAATTAGTGTTTTAGGAAATAGTGGAGGACCATCCACTATGTCTGTTCGAAAAACGGCTCTACTTGGACAGATCGCAAATTTAATTCAAACTGATCCCCTAGTTGCCGATATAAATGCTATATACCTGCGCCGGAAATCTGTAGCTAGTCGTCAAAAAAGAGCGATTGAGCAATCGCTTTATGAATTGCAAAGGAATGTCTTAACAGCTTCCTCTTCAAGCTCAACGGGCTCCATTATTCGGGCGAAAGAAGCACAACTCATCGATAGGTTTATTTCGAAGGCACGTACCGTGGAACCGGAAGGTAGAATTGTACTTTCTGATGTAAACTGGTCCGGGGTTCATATGGAAGACGGTGATGTCATCGTAATTCCTCAAAAGACGGATTTAGTGTTTATTACTGGAGAGGTGAAAGTCCCGCAGACTATTCTTTGGCGGAGTGGATTTTCTACTGCACAGTATATAGCTCAGGCGGGTGGCATTAGTGACAGAGGTGATGGCGACAGACTGATAATAATAAGACGAAATGGCTCAGTGCAAGATGGAAGAGAGCCTATTGAAAAAGGGGATCACATCATGGTGCTTCCCACGCTAGACACTAAGTATTTTGCAATATTCAAAGATATGATTGAAATTGTCTACCGTGTCGCGGTGTCTGCTGCGGTTGTTCTGAATGCAACTAACTAAAGTATTCTACTGTCAATCAAAACAATTACTCTTATTTAATCGGAAGTGGAATCGGTAATTTCTAGTTTATATTTAGTAGGAGACAGCGACGAGCGGCCTTGGGGCTCATGGAAAGTGACAGACGTTGGGAAGAATTATGTCACCAAAACTATTGTAGTGAGCCCCGGAAAGCGTCATTCACTTCAATATCACCAACATCGTACAGAATTCTGGTTGGTTATTGAAGGGACAGGTACAGCAGTAATCGATGGCATCAGCTATAGTTTGGAGTCAGGGAACAGTATTGTAATACCAAAACGAGCAAAACATCGACTATGTTGCACAGGAGATTTCCCACTCATTATTGTCGAAGTTCAAACTGGACGTATTTTGAAGGAAACCGATATCGTAAGGTTGGACGACGATTTTGGTAGGCTGTAGCAGTACTTTCATCGGTAAAATATAATTCTACTGAATGTAGTATCTCTAACACTGATTGAGCAGAGCTATCATAAATATGCTGTTATGTGAGGAGGGGGATAAATTTCCTTCAACCGGCAAAAGTGCTTTTAAATTCGACTAGGCAAAAATTTGCAATAGGCCTCTGTTAAACGATATTGATAATTTCTTTTTGATAGAAGATTTATCATGAGTATTTATTTGCAAAATGAATAGAGAGCTTTATGGAAAACTCTGACGAGCCTGCTTTTAATGCGCCGCCCGCAACCATGTATCTGGTCGCCTCATTGATTGTTGCGCATATTCTTCTCACTGTCACAAGTGTTGATACCGTTCAATGGGTTTATGAGGCCTTGGCGTTTAACGTAGGCCAACTGACATTGGTATTGGAAAATCCTTCCTGGCTTGGTGTGTCCGCGGTGTTTTTAACGCTTAATAGTCATTTGTTTTTGCACCACGATTTTATGCACCTTCTGATTAATGCTTTTATGCTGCTTGCTTTTGGAACTATGGTAGAGCGCACTTATGGTATCGTCAGATATTTGACCATGTTTTTGATTTGTGGTTGGGTTGGCGCTTTAAGTGAATATATTGTGTCTGCTTCGGATCCAGCAACAATGCTCTATGGTGCCTCGGGAGCTGTTTTTGGCATGATGGGGGTGACGACTTGGATACTCTTGCCAAAACTTGGTATGCGGAAAGTCATTGCATTCGCAAGTGTGATGATGGGGCTCAATCTTGTCATTGGATTAACGCCCCTTGGCAGCATGTTAGCGGGAGAAGGGGCTACGATTTCATGGGCGGCTCATTTGGGGGGCTTTTTATGTGGCGCCTTGCTGCCATTAGTCCTTCCCAGAAGACATATTTGGAAATCACAAAGTGATCACGCAGCTGTTTAAAGCAATTTCCCCAAATCCTATTATATTGAATGGATAGGATTAATCGATTTGGGAGAGTGCAATTGGTTAAAATCATGAGAAATATACTGTTCTTCATAGGTGTCTTGTTCACTGTATCTACTGTTCAGGCATTCGCCGCAGAACAAAGCGGTCCCTATCAAAGTAGTTTTTTTGGTACGGCTGCTGAAGGCTATGATGTCGTCGCTTATTTTGTCGACGGCAAGGCTAAAGAGGGCGATAGCGATCTTGAATATAAATGGAAGGATGTAAGCTGGCGTTTTGCGACAAAAGCCAATCGGGAGGCATTTATCGCAGACCCTGAAAAATATGCGCCTCAATATGGTGGATATTGTGCGTATGCTGTGTCACAAGGCTATACGGCGAGTATTGATCCACAAGCTTGGTCGGTCGTAGATGGGAAGCTCTATCTAAATTATTCTAAAAGTGTGCAAGCCACTTGGAAGGAAGATATTCCTGGTTACATATCTGCCGCGAATGACAATTGGCCGACCATTAAAAAATCCCTTTAACATTTGCGTAAAAAAAAGCACCTGGGAGCGGGGGCAATCCAGGTGCTTTTCTGTGAGACATCCGTTTTAGGGAGAGAATATCTCACATTCAGGGAGAAGGTCAGCGGCGCCAGATCGGAAATTCCTCATCTGCTGCCGGTTGGTAGGTGACGGTCATTTCGTCAAATGCTTTTAGGATGGAATTTATGTCCTGGTCTTCACGAACTTCAAACGCGTCAAATCCGCACCGTTGCATGTAGAAAATTTGATCTCTTAGTACATCGCCCGTTGCGCGAATTTCATTTTTATATCCGTAGCGTTCGCGTAGCAACCGTGCCTGGGTAAAGGCTCTTCCATCGGACATTTTTGGGAACTCCAAAACGATCAGGTCCAAGCGTTCCAAGTCCGCTTCAAGTTCAGAAACGTCATCCGTGTTCGATAGGATAACCCCCAGGCGACCGTTCCGTTTT
The DNA here is from genome assembly GCA_016765515.1 of Sneathiella sp. Classification (GTDB taxonomy): domain Bacteria; phylum Pseudomonadota; class Alphaproteobacteria; order Sneathiellales; family Sneathiellaceae; genus Sneathiella. The sequence goes on from JAESPT010000356.1 coordinate 4,211, forward strand.
AGCATATCCTGGCGTCTATTTTTCCATTCTTCAAATGGTACGTAGATATCCCCGGTAGGCAAGCTGTCGGCATCTTCCAACCCTGTAAACGGAGTAAAAGTATCTGCGGCTGGCTTCCGGTTCTTAATAAAGTTACCCATAGAGTTTCTCCTTGAAGGGAGCAGGGCCTAGCCGGCGATAGGTCGCGAGGAAGGTCTCTTCTGGATCTACTCTATTCTCTGTATAAACTTCGAGAACAGTTCCGACAGCATCAACAATTTCGTCGGCCAAGAAAGCTGGGCCAATAATTTTG
>JAESPT010000357.1 GCA_016765515.1 Sneathiella sp.
AAATCAGTGCGACAACCTCAGCAGTAGCCGTTGCCGTTGAACAACAAACATTGGCGACTAATGAAATTTCATCAAGCACCGGAAATGCCTTTGACGGCACAGTTCAAGTGAAGGGTGAAGTTTCTGAAATTGAAGACTTTGTAAAACGTTCCAGCGTTGCTGCAGATGATATGTTGTCCGTTTCAACAGAACTCGTTGCAGATGCGGAGAAAGTTCTATCAGAAGTAACAAATTTTCTTGAAAAAATTCGCGCATAATTATCCAACAAACACCTCCCAGAAGAATCTCTCTTTTGGGAAGAATAGGAGAATTGCGTTTCTGATGAAAGCGACGGGCGATAAAGAAAATTCTCGCATTGTAAATCAGCTGCTGAAACCAAAATTGGACGGCTGATTTATATTCTAACTGTGAATAATCAGGGTGGGATTTTTCCTGCCCTTTTTTTTGTCTAGTGAGAAGTGAGATAGTTGTTATTTCAGATTTAGTGTATGGGTGTCGGCACTCAAAATGTTAGTCTGAATAAATAAAGGTTTGATTTCGGCCCGCATCTTTTGCTTTGTAGACGGCCAAATCGGCTCTTTTCAAAACATCACTTATATCATGATCTGATGGTAGGGATTGCGCCAGGCCTATACTAATTGTGACTTTTAGATCTGTTATCGCCCAATCAGCATTTTCGATGAGCTTGCGAACTTTTTCAGCGACGAAGAAGGCGCCAGATGACGGCGTTTGCGGGAGGACTATGACAAATTCCTCGCCACCCAATCGACCAAAGATGTCACATTGGCGCAGTATGTCTTGAGTAAGGATTGAAAATTTTTTCAGCACCGTATCACCGATATCATGTCCGAATTGATCATTTACATATTTGAAATGATCAATGTCAATCAGTAAAACGGATAATGGGGTTTCATAGCGATGGGCTGCCGCGAAATCACGTTCGGCGATTTCCAGGAGATGCCGTCTGTTGAATATACCGGTGAGGCTGTCCGTGGTCGCTAATCGCCTAAGTTCTTCCTCACCGATTTTGACAAAAGTGATATCCAGATAAAGCCCATCGATAATGACTGAACCGCGATCATTTTTACGGCCGCGTAAAAATACATGAATCCATTTTAAGGAGTTTTGATTCAGATTGACCCGGACAATAATGTCTCTTTCAAGTGTGTTATCCATAACATCGGCCAGAACATCGTCAAATTTCTGCCGATCATCTGGCAGGATATATCGTTTTAGAAAATCCGGGTCTTTGCAAAGGATGCCATATTCCTCGGCGAGAAGCTGTTCGACTCCTTTGTTGAGGAAAGTCACTTCCTTTTTACCATCTTCTGACACAGAGACCTGATGGATCACCGCAGGTAGATTATCTGTTAGCAAGCGTAAGCGAGTTTCACTTTCCTTTCGCTCCTCCGTGATTTTTTTTAACCGTCGTTCCCTGGCCTCCACATTTGTCATATTGTGAATTTCAATCAGGCAATATCGTACTGAATTGGGAAGAGAGAGAGGTTTGATATAGATAGTAAAAAGAAGGGGGCCTCCGTCGCTGTTGGTTAAACGGAGTGTTTGGCCGTGAAATTTGTAGGATAGAACCGAGGACATCCCCAAATTAAGAGCTTGATCAATTGAATTTATAAACCTGGCAGGTAAGTTGTCATCAAATAGACTCACCATTCGTCTTCCCAGTGCCATTTCGCGGCAAATCCCGGAATAGGAAGCCATTTTCTGATTCCAGATGAGAACACGCTGCGCACCGTTTAAAACAATGCCGCCAAATTCCGACTTATCAATGACTGCATCTATGATATTTGTCCAGCTGACAAGCTTTTGTGTCTGTTTGACGCCGAGGGTCATTTCAAAGGCTCATGATGTTTTCGAGATATTCTTCCAGAGAATTTTTTAGGGTTTTGACAGACGGTAATTCCAGCAGGAACATAACATATCCTTCGATCCCGCTTTCACGGGTACTGAAATTGACAGCGCAGAAGAGATTCGTCTGACTGTGATCAAGTTGTGTGTCCCCTTCAAGAAGAACACTCACCGCTCCCCCGCGAACATATTGAGGAATCTCCACTTCTATCTCAAGTGCGAGGTTATTGACCAGAGTAGCGATACAGGCATTGAGAATGACATTCCCTACTTCTGACAGAGCTTCCTGTTCCATTTCCGTCAATTCATCGTCAATTTCAATATTGCCCAGCAGTGCTTTGACTAAATTGAAACTTTTCTGAATTGGAAATAGCAGGGCGGAGCGACCATGAACTGTTCCGCTAAAGTCCTGAAAGACATAGGACATGCCTTCCGGGCATTGAGTGCTCAGCTCCTGAGATATGTCATGGCGCGAGACCAGGCGGATTTTAGGAATGTTCAAAATAACTTCCTCTCCGACCATTTCACTAAGACTGCTGGCGGCGACACCGATGCCCATATTCATGATTTCTGTCAAGGCATCGATCTGATCTTCTGACCAGCTGAGGCTTTCAAGTTCATTCATCTTTAATGTTCCAATACAGTCTTTCTGTTTTTTTCAAGAAACTGGGCAACAGTCTCATTGGTGACCGGTTTTGCAATAAAGGCGACGTTTAGATTCTTGGCTTTATTCTGAATGGTGGTTTGTATGTTTGCCGTGCATAGGGCAATCGGCATTTCTTTATCTATCGTGCGTAATTTCTGTATGAGTTCTATGCCATTGATGCCGGGCATATTGTAATCAATCATCGCAATGTCAGGCGTATTTTTCTGGTATAGATCAAACGCTTCCTCACCGTCTTTTGCCATTATTATGTTGTAGCCAGGAGCAAAGCTGGTGATTGCTTTTCGAAGCATTAACTGTGCAAGTTTGCTGTCATCGACAACAAGAACAGTAAGCATATTTTCCATTCTGTGATTCCCTAATTAATACTTCCGGCAGATGTACAGAACGGCACACCTGAAAATTTAATCTATATAGTAGAAAAAACTAATATAAAATCATTAAAGATTTGTAAGGGCGAGGTCAATTGTGCCCTAACGATAGTTATTATTAGGGATATTTTTATACATTTCTCGTTTAGAGGTTGGTTTGGTATCTGGCAAAAATGAGGTGTGAGTTATTTTGATGTGATGCACCGTAATGAGGATTTTTCACATCTTACTGATAAAAGCTAATTGCCCAAAGAAGCATAAAGACAGGAAACTCGAAAATTCAGACGCCTGCGTGAATTTTTCCAAGATTAACTAAATGTTTTTCGCAAGCGCAGCATTGATTGAAATCAATCGGCTAAATAAATACAATAAATTTATTTTGACCGGTTAAAAAATTATCATTTCCAAGCGATATGGAGGCTTGTTTTTCACTAGAACTAATTCCAGGTCGTGCATGGTTGGCGTCGATTTACGATAGGTTATACCCCAGGCAGTTACTTCAATACGACAAATCATCGCTCCGAATTTGAGAGCGATCTGGTATCCCGATGAGGGACCGCTGCATTGACATCGCTGATATCGAAAAGGGGACAGGACATCCGGCGGCGGCGCAGACCAGTAAATATCCTCCGTTTCCAACAATTGGTATGGCAGCTCTTTGCCTTCAATAGCATTTATAAGTGAAATATCGACATCCAGAGGCATTTTTCTTCCCTTCAATTTCGAGGAGAAGACGTCCTCTTATCGAGTGTTGTGAGAGATTTTTGATACCTTTCGTTGCATGGGGGCGGTAGAATCTGCTATTGCTTTACCATGCATTGGATAGATGACGGGTTGGTTCTTTCAGCTCAAAAATACGGCGAGAGCAGCCTAATTTTGCATGCTTTGACTCGAGAGCATGGGCGTTTTGCGGGCCTTGTGCGAGGCGGCACTGGTAAGCGATTGCGGGGAATATTACAGCCGGGGAAC
>JAESPT010000358.1 GCA_016765515.1 Sneathiella sp.
GAAAAACGGATGGGCTGGTTAAGGCAATTGTTACCAAAAAAGGAAAAATTCTCGGAGCTGGTATCGTGGGCATGCAAGCCGGTGAACTGATTCAGCCCTGGGCACTTGCCATAACCGGGAAACTGAAAATCTCTTCAATGGCAAGTTATATTTCTCCCTATCCGACACTTGGGGAAGTGAATAAACGGGCGGCAGGGAGTTTCTATACACCCAAATTATTCAGTGCGAAAACACGAAAGATCGTCAAATTTTTGTCGCTGTTTGGATAACAGTCTATTGTGTTTACCTGTATTAAGAAGACTTGATAGCTAAGAGGGGGACGGAAAAAACTGGAAAACTTTGAGTAATGCATTGGTTCTCATCCGGTTTTTGTATATTTTTCAATTTATGGGGTATCTTCAAAAAATATCGCGCGTTTTTCGCAGCCTATCGGCGCAGCTTCTGGTGCTGACGATTGTTTTCGTCATGCTGGCGGAAGTGTTGATCTTTGTGCCCTCCATTGCAGCCTATCGATTGAACTATCTGATAAAGAAAACTGAATTTGCTCACTTGGCGTCGCTTTCCGTTTTGGCCGCGCCGGACAACATGGTGTCAAAGGAGCTGAAAGAGGAGCTTCTTTTTCGAGTTGGAGCCCGATCCGTTGTTTTCCGAAGTGCCAATTCTGCCATGTTGATGCTCAGTGAAGATATGCCGAAAAGTGTTGATGCGACTTTTCGTTTGTCTGAGCAGGGTGCAATGAAATTGATTGAGGATGCTTTTGAGGCGTTAATCATTTCCGAAAATCGCATCATTCGAGTGGTTTCTCCCATTGAAAATGCTCCCACATCCTCTTTGGAAATGGTTATTGATGAAGCGCCTCTGGTTGCTGCCATGAAAGAATATGCATGGAATATTTTTAAACTTTCCCTTGTTATTTCAGTTCTCACTGCAGTGCTGGTCTTTCTGTCCCTGCATTGGCTGATGGTGCGGCCAATGGGACGATTGAGTGCGAGTATGATTGCCTTTCGGCGATCTCCGGAAAATGTTTCTGCTGGTATTGTTCCGTCGGGCCGGATGGACGAAATCGGGACTGCAGAACGGGAATTGGAAATCATGCAAACCCGCCTTCGTTTCGCTCTGAAACAAAAAGAGCATTTGGCTGCTTTGGGGGTTGCTGTCACTAAAATTAATCATGACTTGCGAAACATATTGTCCACATCTCATATTGTCAGTGACGGTTTGGCGCAAGTGGATGACCCGCGGGTTCAGAAAGTAGTTCCCCGATTGGTTGCCAGTATTAGCCGCGCAATTGATCTGTGTAGTGAAACTTTGAAATACGGTAAAGCTGAAGAACGTCAACCCGAAAGGAATAAATTCCCCTTGATGCTTCTCGTTAATGAGGCTTGGGGTTCCGTATCGTTGCCAGCGGAGAGTGATATCCACTGGGAGAACAGGGTTTCTTCAGATCTTATTATAAATGCGGATAGAGAACAGCTCTACCGCGTTTTGCTGAATTTGCTGAGAAACGCAGTAGAGGCATTGAAAAATTCAGGTGCTGTGTATTTAGAAGCGTCGGAGGAAAATGATGTTTATCTCTTGCGGATTTGTGACGATGGACCCGGCATACCACGCGTTGTGCTAGACCATCTTTTTGAACCTTTTTCAGGATCCATGAAAAGCGGGGGAACTGGGCTCGGCCTTTCTATTGCGAAGGAATTGATCCTGGCCCATGGAGGGGAGATCCAGGTCGAGACAACTGGAGAGAAGGGAACCGTTTTCGCTATACGGTTGCCACGTTAACACTTTAGAAACCACTTTTTCCTACTATTACCGCCATTCCCCATGTGGTTACTTGGACATCTGTTGAGGGGCGGAGTATATGGTGCGTTTGTTCGTTTTCGGATTATTGACTTCTGTGCTGTTAAGCACGACGGGTTGCACAAGTGCTGCCATCGCGGTCATTGACGAAAAAATTTCCCAGATGACTGAAATGGATTGTACGTCAGTAAACGTTATGTTGGGCGAAAGCTATTGCCAGGATAAATTGCGAAATCTGAAACAAGAAGAGGTTTATTGCTATAAAACCTTGGGTGGCGTGGATTGCTATCGTGACAAGAACCCCTATAAAACAGAAAAATCCAACAGAGTTCGCGCTGTAACAGCATTAGGTTCCGAAGGCGCAAAAATTGAATATCTGAGTGAAAATAAAGATAAAAAGAAACTGTTTAACGTGCCATTTGTGGAAGCAAAAGCAGAAACTCTGAAAACAGATTAAAAAATTTCCTCTGTAAATGATGGATTTTTAAAGATATTTATTCAAGAAACCCCATATTATCGGTAGACTTTGCATGCTTTTAACTTGGGAGTTTTCTTTTAATGAGTTGGAATCCTGATCATTATCACCTTTATACCGATCATCGCCTTCGACCCGCACTGGATTTACTGTCCCAAGTTGCCCTTGCATCTCCTTCCGTAATATATGACTTGGGGTGCGGACCAGGGAATGTGACAGCCCTTCTGTCAAAACGTTGGGGCGAAGCCGTGATCACCGGATTGGATGATTCGGAAACAATGCTGGAGAGGGCCCGGGCTGACCACCCCGCCATTGAATGGAAGTTGGGGGCAATCGATGACTTTTCGCCCGCCAGCAAGGGGAACCTTATTTTTAGTAATGCGGCCCTGCATTGGCTGGATGATCATGAGACCCTTTTCCCAAAATTGCTGAAAGAGCTCCGTCCTGGGGGTGTTTTAGCTGTACAGATGCCCAATAATTTCAATGCTCCCTCCCATCTCACTCTGTATGATTTGGCACAGACAGATAAATGGCTTTCCAAGTTGGCTCATCTTGTGCGCCCTGCGCCGGTTCATAATATCAATTGGTATTTTGACCTGTTGTCTCATTCCGTCAAACATCTCAACATTTGGGAAACGACGTATTTTCAAGTACTGCAGGGAAAAGATGCCGTTCTTGAATGGACCAGAAGCACAGCCCTTCGTCCTTTTCTGGATGTGTTGGACGGGGAGGATGTGTCTGCATTTGAGCAGGAATATGCAAACCGACTTGTTGAAGCCTATCCACAAAGAAAAGATGGATCGACGCTTTATCCCTTTTCTCGCCTTTTCATTGTTGCAGAGCTTGCTGAAGAGTAGCTGACCATCTCATGATTTTGCTTTTTACCGATTTTGGGGAAAACGGCCCCTATTTAGGACAAGTGATAGCAAAATTGCGACTATGCGGATTTTCGGGAGATATAATTAATCTATTTGCTGATGCTCCCGCTTTTTCAGTGAAAGCCAGTGCATGCTTGCTCGCTGCGTATAGTTCTGCATTCCCAACGAACAGTCTTTTTTTATCTATTGTTGATCCCGGTGTCGGCGGAAAACGTAAAGCCATGGTGGTCAAAAGTGGGGGGCGTTGGTTTGTTGGCCCCGATAATGGACTGTTCGAGATGATTGTTCGTCAAGACAAGAATGCTGAAGCCTGGGAGATCGGTTGGCGGCCAGATACGTTATCGAGCAGTTTTCATGGGCGAGATTTATTTGCGCCCATCGCTGCTTATCTTCTGGCTGATGACACGGAGGAAAAACTTACTCCGATCAGTTTACTGCAACTTGTGCGTTTCGATTGGCCTGATGACATCGCCGAAATTGTCTATATTGATCATTACGGTAATGCAATGACGGGTCTTCGAAGCGGACAGGGCATAAAAAGCGTTGCAATCGGAAAACGCAATTTAAATCTCTCGCGAACTTTCTCCAGCGTGCCTGGTGGTGAGCCTCTGGTCTACGAAAATGCAAATGGATTGATAGAAATAGCCGTCAATCAAGGGCGAGCCGACGATTATTTTGATTTATCCGTCGGCTCGCCGTTAGCGTATTCAAAGGTTTAATTGCTCAGGACAACACCTTCTCGGCGGGGATCAGCACCTCCCTGTATCCCATCTTCGGTCAATAATATGCCATGTAAGCCACTGGTGAGACTCCGCAGCTTGACGGTGTATCCCATGGCCTCCAATGCTTTTTTATGAGCAGCAAGAGGTGTGTTTTTCTCCAGATCCAACGTCCCGTTTCTGTTGATATGATGCGGCATGTCAATCGCTTGCTGCATATTCATTCCCCAATCCAGAATCCCAATTAAAGTACTGGTGACATAGCCGATAATTCGACTGCCGCCAGGGGATCCAATTACCGCAAATAAGTCACCTTTTTCATCAAGGACAAGTGTGGGAGACATGGAACTACGGGGGCGTTTCCCCGGTTGGATGCGGTTGTTAACTGGGCCATTCTCTCCTACCGGACGAAACGAGAAATCCGTGAGCTGGTTATTGAGGATAAATCCGCCTGCCATCAGCCGAGAGCCGAAGACATTTTCAACAGATGTGGTGATGGAGACAGCATTTCCCTCTTTATCGATAATGCTGAAATGACTGGTGGACGGAAGCTCAATCGCATCATCTATCGATAGAAATCCAGCTCGGGAAGTTGGGTTTCCAGCGCTATAAGGAACATTTGTTGATCCTGCTATGATCAATTTCGAACGCTGCTTTATATAGTCACTATCCAGAAGGTGAGTGACTGGTATCTCAACAAAATCTGCATCACCCAAGAATTTTCCCCGATCAGCAAAAGCAAGGGCACTTGCTTCAGAAATGAGGTTAATGGCGTCAATACTGCCCGCTGGCATAGACGGAAGATCATAATTTTCAAGGAGTTTCAAGATTTGCAGGCTTGTTATTCCCCCGGATGTTGGAGGTCCCATTCCGCAGACTTTATGTTTGCGGTACATCTGGCAAACAGGCTCCCTTATCTTTGGAAGATAGTTCGCCATGTCGGTTTCGCTAAGAAGGCCCGGATTGTTGGGGTCGTCTTGGACTGCTTTGACAATCTCTCGGGCGATCGCCCCGGTATAGAACACCTGTACGCCGTTTGACGCGATTGCTTTTAACGTCGCGGCAAGCTCAGGGTTTTTCAAAATATGCCCGACGGGTTTGGCGTTTCCTTCAGCATCATAAAAATAGGCGGCGGCTTTTACCTTGGTTTTTAGATATTTATCTCTGTTCAACAGGAAATGTAGTCTTGGCGAAATAGGGAAGCCGTTTTCCGATAAATCGATTGCAGCGACAAAAAGGTCCTTCCAGGGAAGTTTCCCGTGTGTTTTATGAGCCAGGTTCATCATGGCAAGAACACCGGGAACGCCAACTGATTGCCCGCCGACGACAGCGTCATAAAATTTCTGCGGATTACCATCTGTCTGAATGAAATGGTTTTCTTTTACCGCTGCAGGCGCCATTTCTCTTCCATCAAAGCTACTCACTTCATTCGTTGCGTTATTAAAATGAAGAAGAAAGGCTCCCCCACCGATACCAGAAGATTGCGGTTCGACCAGGGTAAGTACCATTTGGGTCGCAATGGCGGCATCGACCGCACTGGCACCTTTTTGCAAAATATCAAATCCGGCCTTTGCTGCTAACGGATTGGCCGCTGAAATCATGAATTTTTGGAGAGTCTTGGCGTTTGCAGTGGTGATTAAGATACTTAGGCTGACAAAGGTGATACTTGTCAAAAGTAAACTCTGTAAAATGCAGCGGGTGTTATGCATGTTAAGCCCCTTGAGAAAGACAGTGGGAATTGGTTTGATATCAAACCAATTATCAGGTTAGTCTGCTGTGAGACTGGTTGACCCGATATGTTTAGAAGTCTACCTTTTGTAGAAAATAATAAAACTGTTTTTGATGATGATTAAACCTGGCGCAAAAAATCTAATCACGGACGTTGAGGGTATCAACGTCGGGAACGCCTTTGATAGCCTGGCGATTTCCGGCGTGACAGCGGTTATTCCTGATACGGCAGCAATTGGCGGCGTTGATGTGCGCGGTGGCGGACCGGGAACGCGGGAGACGGAAGTCTTGAACCCGGATTGCCTGGTTGATCGGGTGGATGGCATCGTCTTGAGCGGTGGTTCGGTTTTTGGCCTGGAGGCTGCATCCGGTGCGGTCAGCGCTCTCGCAGCAAAAGGCACCGGATTTGAAGTGCATGGTTTCACAGTTCCCATTGTTCCTTCTGCTATTTTGTTTGACCTTTTAAATGGCGGGGATAAGGACTGGGGTGAAATGCCTCCCTACGGGACCTTGGTAAACAGGCCGTTCACGATGCCAGCGCTGACTTTGAGCTGGGTAATATCGGCGCAGGCTACGGGGCAACGGCTGGTAAAATAAAAGGCGGGCTTGGCAGTGCATCCGCTGTCTCAGACGACGGTCTTCAGGTTGGGGCATTAATCGCCGTCAATCCGGTCGGCAGTGTGACCGTGCCTGGGACTCATAATTTCTGGGCGTGGGAATTGGAACAGGGCGATGAGTTTGGCGGTTACGGCGCGCCGCACTTTGAAGGGGACCTCTCGATGGAGGCCATTAGCAGCGGTCGCCTGGGAGCCAATACGACCCTTGGAGTGGTTGCGACCAATATGACCTTAAGTAAATCCCAGGCCCGACGAGTTGCGATCATGGCGCAGGATGGTTATGCGCGTGCGATCCGGCCTGTACATACGCCATTTGATGGGGATACAATCTTCGTATTATCGACAGAGAAAAGGGCGCTGGATCAACCAGAACCACTCGCGGTCGCCAGGATTGGGGCAATCGCAGCAGATTGCGTTGCACGGGCAATTGCCCGCGCTGTGTACCATGCGGATAGTTTGGGTGTCTTGCCCGGCTATCATTCACACTATAAAAATAGTCTTAAATAGGGAGACGGGTATGAAGAAGTTGTTTGTTGCAGCCGCAGTCGCATCGGCCATGTTGGTACCGATGTCCGCATATGCCGCTAAGAGTACTTTTAATTATGCAATGCGCCTTGAACCACCTGGACTTGATC